>NZ_JBJYKD010000036.1:0-28263 GCF_049310025.1 Thermorhabdus hydrogeniformans
TGAGCCAGGATCAAACTCTCATGTTCTCGCTTATTTCGCGCTCTTTCGAGCTTTACATCCGGCTTTCCTTCGCCTTCGAACCTTTCGGTCCTTACTCTCTCATGTTGAAACTCTCAGGCGTGACACTGTTCAGTTTTCTAGGTGCTTTGCGCGTCACAGTTATTTATCTTATCACGTATTTAGCTTCTTGTCAATATCTTGCGTCATTTTTGTGATGTCGACTCCAGCCTTCGGCCGCTCTCCACGGCCTCCTCGTGACCGCTCCTGTAATATACCATATCTCCTGCCGCGTTTTCAAATCCCTTTATCGTCATTTATCGACTTTATCCGTGAGTTATTCGCGTTATCCGTGGTTTTAAAGCCGCATTCTTCACGATTCTTCCCTCTGCTTCAGCTTTTTGACCGGATTTTGAAGCAGGGAGACTTCACGCCAGGCCGTATTCTGTATATATTGATTTCTATGATATATTGATTTCTATGCCTTGGGTCTCATGGTGGGGAAGAGTATGACATCCCGGATGGAATATGAGTCGGTCAGGAGCATGACCAGGCGGTCGATTCCTATGCCCAGTCCCCCGGTGGGGGGCATGCCGTATTCCAGAGCGTTTATAAAATCTTCGTCAAATACGTGTGCTTCTTCATCACCCGCTTCCCTTTCTCTTAGCTGTTGCAGGAACCTTTCCCTCTGGTCTATAGGGTCGTTCAGTTCCGAAAAGGCGTTGGCCATTTCCCGGCGGGTGATAAAGGCTTCAAAGCGGTAAGTGAAGGCAGGGTTGTCCTCTTTTTTCTTGGCCAAAGGCGATATCTCGATGGGATAATCCATGATGAAAGTGGGCTGCACGAGATGCTGCTCCACTTTTTCTTCAAATATGAGATTTAATATCTTGCCTTTTGTGTCGTTCTCTCCCAATTCTTCTATATGTAAATCTCCGGCAATCTTTCTTGCCTCTTCGTCACTTTCAACCAGGTCAAAATCTATCCCCGTGTACCGTTTTACCGCCTCCAACATTGTCATGCGCTCCCATGGCGGTGTGAGGTCTATCTCCTCGCCCTGGTACACGACCCTGGTGGTGCCCAGAACATTTAAGGCGATATGGGAAATCATATCTTCCGTGAGTTTCATCATGTCATGGTAATCTGCATAAGCCTGGTATAGTTCCATCATGGTGAATTCCGGGTTGTGCTTTACGGATATGCCTTCGTTCCTGAAATCCTTTCCTATCTCATACACCTTTTCAAATCCACCGACTATAAGCCTTTTTAAGTAAAGCTCGGTGGCAATCCTCAGGTAAAGGTCGATATCCAGGGCGTTGTGGTGAGTAATAAAAGGCCTGGCGGCGGCACCTCCGGCCAGAGGAGACATTACCGGGGTTTCCACTTCGATGAACCCCCGTTCATCAAGATAGTCTCTCATGGTTTTTATTATCTTGCTGCGGAGCATGAAGGTCTTTTTGACCTCCGGGTTTACAATGAGGTCCACGTATCTTTGACGGTAGCGGGTGTCCACATCCTTCAACCCGTGCCATTTCTCCGGCAGGGGCCGCAGGGATTTTGCCAGGAGGGTCAGATTTTCCGCCGAAACCGATATCTCGCCTTTATGGGTTTTAAACACCTTTCCTTCAATGCCGACAATGTCACCTATATCGAGTTTTTTGAAGAGTTCGAAGGTCTTTTCGTCCACGTTGTCCTTTTTAATGTAAACCTGTATCCTGCCCTTATCGTCCTGAACATCAAAAAAAGCCGCTTTGCCATGACCCCTTATGGCCATGATTCTCCCGGCTATATTTACATTCTGTTCTTCCAGCTGTTCAAAATTGTCCTTGATTTGCTGCGAATGGTGCGTGTAATTGTATTTCTGCCCGTAGGGATTAATGCCCATGGATCTTATCTCATCCAGTTTTTGCAACCGCACTCTCATTATTTCGTTGATATCGCTCTGAAAATTTTCCATCAAAAACCCTCCAGATCATTATTTCATTATGTCAAGTATTTCATATCGAATAACTCCCGCCGGGACGTTAACCTCCACCACAGAACCTTTCTTTGCCCCCATGAGAGCCGCACCCACCGGCGACTCGTTTGAAATCTTAAATTCCAGGGGGTTGGCTTCGGCGGAACCCACCAGGGTATATTCAAAGATGTCTCCGCTGTCCAGATCTTTAACCTTTATTTTTGAACCTATACCCACTGTTTCGGTGGAAATATCCACATCATCTATCAATTTCACATTCCTGAGTTTTTCTTCCAGGGCGGCAATTCTGCCTTCTATAAAGGCCTGTTCGTTTTTGGCCTCGTCGTATTCGGAGTTTTCGCTGATGTCGCCAAAGTCAATGGCCTGTTTTATCCGTGCCGCAACCTCCCGGCGTTTTACCGATTTTAGGTATTCCAGCTCCTCCTCCAGTTTTTTGAGACCTTCCTGGGTAAGAACAACTTCTTTTTTAGTCATTTATTTTCTCCCCTCTTATAGTTAATCAAATATTAGCCTTTCAAAATTGCATGTTCCTAATATATGCTCGGAACCTGCGGTTTATTCAGGTAATTACCGGACATGAGCCGTAAAATTTAGAACAAGCACTAATGGTTTCCCATCAGTGCTTGACCTTCTTTCACCTTATACTTCTTAGATATTATAATTCAGCAATCCCGTTCTGTCAAGAATTTTCTTATATTTGCCTTCCGGATTAAAGGGCCGGGCCAACCGTTAAAATACCCAATTAATTACGGTATATGTGCTCAAAAGCATATGTGCCTCAAATTAAAAAAACCGCTGAAATCAGCGGTTTTACAGTATTTTTCTCTTTTTCACTCCTTCGATGTCGGTTATGTTTTTTGCATCTTCCTCAAAAAGCTCCGAGAAATTTTTGAGCTCGATGATGGATAATTCCTTTAATTTCTTTTTCTTTTTTATGCAGTAAGATACCATTTTGCCCACCACCTCATGGGCCTTCCTGAAGGGCATGCCTTTTTGCACCAGGTATTCCGCGTAGTCTGTGGCTCCTGCGTAGCTTTCCTCTAGGGACTTTGCCATGTTCTCTTTTTTGACCTTCATTGAAGACAAAAGCGGAGGCAGCACCGAAAGGCAGGCGGTCACCGTTTCGGCGGTGTCGAAAAGTGCTTCCTTGTCCTCCTGCATATCCCTGTTGTAGGCCAGCGGCAGGCCTTTCATTACCGTCAGCATGGACATGAGATTGCCAAAAACCCTTCCGGCCTTACCCCTGATAAGTTCCAGCACGTCCGGATTTTTCTTCTGGGGCATGATGCTGCTGCCGGTGGCAAAGGCGTCGTCCAGTTCTATGAAGTCGAACTCCGAAGTGTTCCACAGTATAAGTTCTTCCGCCAGCCTGGAAAGATGGACCATCAGTATGCTGCAGCAGGCCATGAATTCCATCACGAAATCCCGGTCGCTCACAGCGTCTACGGTGTTTTCATAAATCTTTGAGAATCCCAGCAACTCCCTTGTGTATTCCATGTCTATGGGCAGTGTGGTGCCGGCCAGGGCGCAGGCGCCGAGGGGCATGATGTCCGCCCCTTTCATGGCCGACGAAAACCTCTCCTTATCTCTCTGGATCATGTAATAATATGCTTTGAGGTGATGAGCCAGGGTCAACGGCTGGGCTTTCTGCAGGTGAGTGTAACCCGGCATCACGGTTTCCCTGTGCACTGTCGCCAGATCCCACAAAACGCCGCCCAGTCTCTCGAGAAGCTTTATTATGCGGTTTATGCTTTCTTTTACGTAAAGGTGCATGTCAAGGGCCACCTGATCGTTACGGCTCCGGGCTGTGTGCAGCTTTCCCGCCACGGGCCCAATTTTTTCAAAAAGGCGGTTTTCTATGTGCATGTGAATGTCTTCAAGCCAGGGAGTGAAGTTAAAACTGCCTTCTTCTATTTCTATTTTTATCTCCAGCAGGCCCTTGATGATTATAGCCGCTTCTTCTTTTGAGATGATACCGGTTTTTGCCAGCATTCTGGCATGGGCTATACTTCCTATGATGTCCTGTTTGTATAGCTTTTTGTCAAAATCTATCGAAGAGGTGAATTTTTCCACCGTTTTATCGGTATCTTTTTCAAAGCGGCCACCCCAGAGTTTTTTGCTCATGATCACCACCCCCGTAAAGACCTTCTATTGAGGGTTGTTTGATATTTTATTGACCATGGCATTTACTTTTGTGGGCAACCCCCAGAGGGTAATGAAACCTCTGGCGGAATCATGGTCGAACATATCTTCAACATCCTGGGCGTAAGTGGCAAGGTTGAGGCTGTAAAGGGAATTGGGCGACTTTCTCCCCACCACTTTGGCGCTGCCCTTGAAGAGTTTTACCCTTACGGTGCCGTTCACCACTTCCTGGGTCTTGTCTATAAAGGCGTCCAGGGCGTCTTTGAGGGGAGAAAACCACAGTCCGTCATAAATAAGTTCCGCGTATTTCTGTTCTATGCTGTATTTGAAGTGAAGCACGTCTTTGGTCAGGGTCAGGTGTTCCAGGTCCTGGTGGGCCTTTATGAGCAGCAGTGAAGCCGGGCATTCATAGTTTTCCCTGGATTTTATGCCTACTAAACGATTTTCCACATGGTCTATGCGTCCAAAGCCGTTCCGGCCCGCGATTTTATTCAGCGTTTCCACCAGTTCCACAGGTGGCATCTGTTTGCCATCCAGAGCTACCGGAACGCCTTTTTCAAAAGTAATCTCCACATACGTGGGGGTGTTCGGTGCCCTGTCCGGTGAAACGGTCCATTCAAAAGCCTCCTCGGGAGGCTCCACCCAGGGGTCCTCCAGCACCCCGCACTCGATGCTGCGTCCCCAAAGGTTCTGATCGATGCTGAAGGGGTTATCTTTTCCTATGGGTACTGGAATGTCGTTCTTCGCCGCATAGTCTATCTCCTCCTCCCGGGACATGGGCCATTCCCGCACCGGGGCTATTATCTGCAATTCCGGGGCCAGGGCCGTCACCGAAACGTCAAACCTCACCTGGTCGTTGCCCTTGCCCGTGCAGCCATGGGCCACCGCAAAGGCTCCCTCCTTTCTGGCCACATCCACCAGAAGTTTGGATATAAGCGGCCTTGACAGTGCGGAACTCAAAGGGTAAACCCCTTCGTACAGCGCGTTGGCTTTTAACGCGGGGAAAGCATATTCCTTTAAGAATTCCTCCCGGGCATCCACCATATATGACTTTATGGCGCCTATTTTTTCGGCCTTTCTTTTTACAAATTCCAGGTCTTTTCCCTCGCCCACATCCACGCAGAGGGCGATTACCTCGCTGTCGTACTTTTCTTTAAGCCACCTGATGGCCACCGATGTGTCGAGGCCACCGGAATACGCCAGGACAATTTTCTTCATTTTATCCTCTCCCTTTTACGGTTTCATAATATGATAAAAAATGACTTTCAGCACCGGAATCAACCCATTATCAGGGTTAAAATGGCCTTCTGGACGTGCAGGCGGTTTTCGGCTTGGTCGAAGACCACCGAGTGAGGGCCCTCCAGCACCTCGTGGGTGATTTCCTCACCCCTGTGAGCCGGCAGGCAGTGCATGACCATGACTCCTTCCGCCGCCACCTCCAGCAGCCCTACATTCACCTGGTAGCCCGAAAAGGCCTTCATTCTGGCTTCCTGTTCCTCTTCCTGACCCATGCTGGTCCAGACGTCGGTATAGAGGATGTCGGCATCCTTTGCGGCTTCGTAAACATCCTCGGTAATGATAATTTTGGAACCGTTAAACCGGGCGTCCACTTCGGCCTTCTTTACCACTTCTTCATCGGGCTGGTAGCCCGCCGGCGAGGCGACGGCTATGTCCATACCCACTTTGGAGCATCCGAAGAGCAGGGAATTGGCCATATTGTACCGCCCGTCGCCGATAAATGCGAGTTTCAGACCCGAAAGTTTTTTCTTCTTCTCATATATGGTAAACAAATCCGCCAGCACCTGGCAGGGGTGAGAGTAGTCGGTGAGGCCGTTTATCACCGGGATATCGGCGTATTCCGCCAGTATCTCCACATCTTTATGGCTGTAAGCCCTTATCATAATTCCGTCCAGGTAGCGGGAGAGAACCCTTGCGGTGTCGGGAATGGTTTCCCCTCTGCCCAGCTGCATGTCGCCGCTGCTCAAAAAAAGCGCATAGCCCCCCAGCTGCCACATGGCCACTTCGAAGGATACTCTTGTCCTGGTGGACGATTTTTGAAAAATCATACCGAGGGTCTTGCCCTTCAGCGGCCTGTAGTCGGCGCCCAGGCTGTGCATGGTTTTTAAAGTCTCTGCGGTTTTTAAAATTTCTTCTATTTCTTCTCTGGATAGATGATAAATGCTCAGCAGGTCTTTGCCCTTTAAGCTGCTGGCCTCGGGCTTTATATAAGGTGTAATGTTCATCGTGACCCCTCCGGAGATTTTTAATAATTATACACTATTATGTATAAATATTCAATAGGGTAATTAAATATTTCATGATTTTTTGCTGAATACATTTCTTGATTATCTGAACTTCTAGGTTTTTTTTGTCTTTGCGGCGGCAGGAAAAATTTGAAAAATAAAAAAGCAACCCCGTTGCAGGGTTGCAATTTGCAGCCGGTACATAATGCTCATCAGTGTTTTTTTACGTTCGCATCAAACTCGTCTTTTACCTTTTTTAATAATTCCGGCTTTTGTAACAGGTCTATGGCGGTCATTGCCAGGGCCTTGGCGGAGAGCACGGCCGCTTCCTTCCCTCTCTCCGAGCCTGCGGCCTCGCAAAATTCTATGGAATGGAGCGCCACATCCCTCTTCGCTATTGCGATGTGAGGATGGATGGACGGCACCGCCTGGCTGACATTTCCCATGTCCGTTGAACCGATGCCCTCTTCTTCATCGCTTATTTCAAGATATCCCAGTTGCTTTAAATTCTGTTTAAACGCTTCCGCCATAGTCCTGTTGGTTATGAGGTTGTCGAAGCCGAATTCGAAATTCCTGTAAGAAAGGCTGGCCCCGGTCGCCAGCTCCGCCGCCCTGGCGCAGGCTATGACTTTCTCCTTTACCTGGAGCATGTGGTCTTTCTCCTTCGCCCTCACATAAAAGCGGGCCACCGCCCTGTCCGGGATAATATTGGGAGCACGGCCCCCTTCGGTAATTATGCCGTGAATTCTCACATCGGATTTCAACTGCTGCCTCAAGGCGTTGATGCCGTTGAACAGAAGTATAATCGCGTCCAGGGCATTTACCCCCATGTGGGGCGCGGCGGCGGCATGGGCGGCTTTACCCGTGTATGTGAACTCCAGGGCCTCCATGGCGAGGGATGTGGCGTATACGGTAGTCCTGTTCCCGGGGTGGACCATCATGGCGGCATCCACACCTTTGAAAATGCCTTTTTCTACCAGCAACACTTTGGCACCGTCGGTCTCTTCTGCTGGCGAGCCCACCAGCATTACCTCGCCGGAAAGTTCTTCACCCAGCGCCCCCAGGGCCGCCGCGGCTCCGAAACTTGCGGCGGCGATGATGTTGTGGCCGCAGGCATGACCTATCTCCGGGAGAGCGTCATATTCCGCCAGAAAGGCTATCCTGGGTCCCGGTTTTGGACCCTTTTTCAGGGCCAGAAAGCCCGTTGGCAGGTCTTCAATTTCACTTACAGAAAAGCCGCGAGCCCCTATTTTCTCTTTTAGCAGCTTTGACGCCTTGAATTCCCGATTTCCCAGCTCCGGATTTCTATGGATCTCGTCGGCCACCTCAAAAATCTCTTGTTTAATGCCGTCGATAAAAGATACAACTTTCTTTTTGAGTTCTTCCATAATAAAAGCCCCCTTACAGTTATGCGGTATAGAAAAAAGACCTCACCATCCCGCCTCAGGATGAGTAAAAATCCACAGGAAGGCAAGGTCTATAAATAGTAAAATACTAAAGCCCCTTACATGCTCTCAATGTATCTTTCCGCCTGCACCGCAGCTATGGCGCCGTCGGCCACCGCCGTCACCACCTGTCTCAGGGATTTCTGCCTGATATCCCCCGCTGCAAAGAGGCCCGGGATGCCGGTTCCCATATTCTCGTCGGTGACCACATAACCGTCCCGGTCCAATTTGACCAGGTCTTTGACAATGGAGGTGTTTGGCAGCCACCCGATGGCCACAAAGACGCCGTTTACAAAGACCGAACTCTCTTCGCCCGTTTTCACGTTTTTCAGCACGACTTCTTCGACGGTATCCTGACCTTTTATTTCCCGGACCACCGAATCCCATATGAATTTGATTTTATCGTTTTTAAAAGCCCTTTCCTGCAGTATCTTGGTGGCCCTCAATTGATCCCGGCGGTGTACAACCTGGACGCTGCTGGCAAACCGAGTCAAATACAGGGCTTCCTCGATGGCGGTGTCACCGCCTCCCACCACCATAACGGGTTTTTCCATGTAAAAGGCGCCGTCACAGGTGGCGCAGTAGGAGACGCCCCGGCCGGTGTATTCCTTTTCGCCCCTTGCCTCCAGTTTCCTGGGCTGTGCGCCCATGGCCAGGATGACGCTTTTGGCTTCGACGATCTCCCCGCTGAGGTGCGCCGCAAAATTTGAACCGGCCTTTTCAACCTTTTTCACATCGCCGTTCAAAAATTGCGCCCCAAACTTCTCGGCCTGGGCCTTCATGCTGTCGGTAAGCTCCGAGCCGCCGACGCCTTCCGCAAAGCCGGGATAATTCTCTATGCGGTCGGTTATGGCCGCCTGCCCGCCGGGGTACATCTTTTCAATAATCACCGTTGAAAGCCTGGCCCTGGCCGCATAAATTCCGGCCGAAAGCCCGGCCGGCCCCGCCCCTATGATGGCAACATCGTAAACCAATTCAAATCCCTCCGTCTTGATAGTATTATTATTAATTTTACCATTTTACCGCCGTCCATCAATATTAAAAATTCAATCGGAACCCTTTTCAAAAAAACCCGAAGCAATGGCAGAATATACTGACCTGCCGCCCCACAGCTGCAACAGGAGGTTTTGAATAAAATAAAAAAAGAAGGACTCGGTCCTTCTTTTACCTCTTGGAGAACTGCGGAGCCCGGCGGGCTTTTTTGAGGCCGTACTTTTTTCTTTCCGTCATACGCGGATCCCTTGTTAAAAAGCCCTCTTTTTTGAGCAGGGGCTTTAATTCACTGTCGATCTTGAGCAGGGCCCGGGCGATGCCGTGGCGCACGGCGCCAGCCTGGCCGGTAAAGCCGCCTCCCTTTACGCTGGCTATAACGTCAAATTTTCCCAATGTATTTGTCACTTGCAGAGGTCTCTTTACGTCTACCCTGAGGGTTTCAAGCCCGAAATACTCTTCCAGCGGCCTGCGGTTGATCACGATTTTACCGGTTCCGGGGACAAGCCATACTTTCGCAACCGATGTTTTTCTCCTGCCTGTGGCCAGAACTCCCTGTTTCATTGCCTTCCTCCTTTCTCCTACAGGTCTAGGGACAGCGGTTTTGGCTGCTGAGCCTCATGGGGGTGCTGCGGTCCGCTGTAGATTTTCAGTTTCTTTATCATCCTGCGGCCGAGAGAGTTGTGAGGCAGCATGCCCCATATCGCTTTGTAAACGGCCTTCTCGGGGCTTCTCTTGAGGAAACTCCTGTAAGTCTCGGCCTTTATTCCCCCGGGATACATGGTGTGGCGATAATAAATCTTTTTATCCAGCTTTTTTCCGGTAAGCACTACTTTGTCGGCGTTTACGATAATCACGTGGTCCCCGGTGTCCACATGGGGAGTGTATATGGGTTTGTGTTTGCCCTTTAATATGGAAGCGACTTTGGCGGCAAGTCTCCCCAGCGGTTTATCCGCGGCATCTATTACGTACCAGTCACGCTTTATTTCTTCCTTTTTTGCCATAAATGTGCTCATTCGTTTCCCTCCTTGAAACTAGAAATATTTTATTATACGGGCATTTTTGTGTCAAGCCCGGCTAGTATACCACTTTTACAAGGCACAGCCCCTGAGGTGGAAGTGTCCTGCCTGCCCGGGTCCTGTCGCCCGACTCCAGGACCGACGCTATTTCGTAAGGCTCCATTTTGTGAAGGCCCACCTCCAGCAGCGTGCCTGCCATAATCCTCACCATGTTGTATAAAAACCCGTCGGCCTCAACTTCCATGGTTATTAAATTCCGGTCTTTGCGGATCTCGAAACGTCTTACCCGGCGCACAGTGGATTTCACCGGGCTGCCGGTGGCTCTGAACGCCTTAAAATCGTGTTCCCCGACGAAGTGAGCCGCCGCTTCTTGCATGGCCTCAATGTCAAGGGACAGGGGGAAAAAGTAGCTGTAATTTCTAAATAACGGCGAGGGAAAAGGGGCATTATATATGGTGTAGGTGTAGACCTTTCCCCGCGCGGAAAACCTTGCGTGAAAATCATCGGGCACAATCTCTGCGCCTTTCACCGCGATATCTTCGGGCAGCCGGCTGTTTATGGCGTAGGGCAGCTTTTCGACGGGGATACGGGTGTCAGTTCTGAAATTGGCCACCTGCCCCAGGGCGTGAACCCCGGCGTCTGTTCTGCCCGCCCCGATGACGCGTATTTTTTCGCCCGTGACGGCGGATATGGCCCTTTCCAGCACTTCCTGGACAGATGGGGCGTTTTTCTGCCGCTGCCATCCGTGATAATTCGTGCCGTCGTATTCCAGCAGTATCCTCACATTCATTTCACACACCTACCATATAAACCGGCTGGCTACGCTCCCCACTGCGATAATTCCGAAGACAATGTAACCGGCCAGGTCCAGAGCCGTCATTTTGAGGTCCTTCATCCTGGTCCTGTTTTCCCCTCCGCGGTAGCAGCGGGCTTCCATGGCCATGGCCAGGTCGTCGGCCCTCCTGAAGGCGCTTATAAACAGCGGCACCAGCAGCGGTACCAGGTTTTTGGCGCGGTTTACAATATTGCCGCTCTCAAAGTCCGCTCCCCGGGCCATCTGCGCCTTCATTATCTTATCGGTTTCCTCCAGCAGAGTCGGTATAAATCGCAGGGCTATGGTCATCATCATGGCCAGTTCGTGGGCCGGAACTCCCAGACGCCTGAAAGGCGAGAGCAGCTTTTCAATGCCGTCGGTGAGCGAGATGGGGGAAGTGGTAAGCGTCAGGAGTGAAGTGCCCACAATAAGCAATATCAGCCTGATGGCCATAAAGGCCCCCTGGGTGAGGCCTTCATAGGTAACGTCCAGCGGCCCCAGCTCGTAAATCACCCGCCCCTTTATCATAAAGGTATTGAGAGCAAAAGTGAGGACAATTATCAGGATCAGCGGCCTCAGGCCCCTCATCATGTATCTGAGGGATATTCCGGACAGAATCGAAGACAGAAGGATAAAGGCAAGGGGAAAGATGTAACCTTGAAAGTTATCCAGTACAAACAAAAGGATCATATACACCAGGGTTATGATAATCTTGGTGCGGGGGTCCAGACGGTGCACCGCAGAATCACCCGGTATATACTGTCCTATGGTTATCTCACGCATGGGCCTTCCTCCTCATCGCCCTCAGTATTTCATCCGTGGCCTCTTCCACCGTCAGCACATCCGCCGACACGTTTTTGCCTCTCTCTCTCAGTTTCTGCATCAGTTCGGTAATCTGGGGCACCCCCAGGCCTATGGAAGTCAGGCCCCTGTAATCTCTGAACATTTCCCTGGCGGGACCGCAGTTTACCATTTTCCCTTTGTGCATCACAGCAATTTTATCCACCAGCCTGGCGATATCCTCCATGCTGTGAGAGACGAGGATAACCGTAATGTCTTTCCGTTTCCTGAGAGCTACTATTTCCCCCAGGATCTCGTCCCTTCCTCTGGGGTCCAGGCCCGCCGTGGGTTCGTCCAGGATAAGCACTTCGGGCTTCATGGCCAGCACACCGGCTATGGCCACTCTGCGCATCTGGCCTCCGCTCAGCTCAAAGGGAGATTTGTCCTTTATTTCTTTGTAAGGGAGGCCCACCAGTTCCAGGGCTTCTTTCACCCTTCTGTCAATCTCTTCATCGGCAAGCCCCATATTCTTCGGACCGAAAGCCACATCCTTTTCCACGGTTTCTTCAAACAGCTGGTGCTCGGGGTACTGGAAGACCAGGCCCACCTTCTGCCTTATCTGTTTTAAGTTCACACCTTTGCTGTGGATGTTGACGCCGTCAACGATTATCTCGCCCACCGTGGGTTTCAAAAGGCCGTTCAAGTGCTGAATGAGCGTGGATTTGCCCGAGCCCGTATGGCCGATTAGCCCCCAGAATTCGCCGTCCTCTATGACCCAGTTTATATCCTGTAAAGCCACAGATTCAAAAGGTGTGTTGGGCATATAGACATGTGTGAGGTTTTTTACAATAATTGACATAAACAATCCACCATTTCCTCAATCGTTAATATATCCGGTCTCACTTTCACGCCTTCCGCTATCAACCGGTGAGCAAGCTCCGTCACCTGGGGTACATCAAGGCCGATATTTTTCAGTCTATCCACTTTTGAAAAGATTTCCCTCGGGCTCCCTTCCAGCGCAATACGACCTTTTTCCATTACTATAACCCTGTCGGCCTGCACCGCTTCATCCATGAAATGTGTAATCAGCACAACCGTCTTTCCTTCTTCTTTATTCAACTTTTTAATGGTGCTGATAACCTCTTTCCTCCCCACGGGGTCCAGCATGGCGGTGGGTTCGTCCAGAATAATGCAATCCGGCCTCATGGCAATAATGCCGGCGATGGCCACGCGCTGTTTCTGGCCCCCTGACAAAAGGTGGGGGGCTTTGCCGGCGAACTCGGAAAGTTCGACGATCTCCAGAGCCTCTTTCACCCGCCTCCTTATTTCGGCCGGCGGCAGGCCGAGGTTTTCCGGCCCGAAGGCCACATCCTCTTCCACCACCGTGGCCACTATCTGGTTGTCGGGATTCTGAAACACCATGCCGGCCTTCTGTCTCACTTTCCATATGTGTTCCGTATTTTTGGTGTTCATCCCGCCCACATACACATCGCCTTCTGTGGGCAGAAAAAGGCCGTTGAAAAGTTTGGCGAGGGTGGATTTTCCGGACCCGTTGGGGCCGATAATGGCCACAAATTCTCCCCTGTCTATCTTTAAATTTATTCCCTTAAGCGCCAGATCCTTGCCGTGGGCATATTTGTAGTAGACGTTCTGTGCTATAATTTCGGCGGCCATGCTACCGCCCCCTTTACAAAATGATCCCAAAAGCTATACCAGTTCCACTACCACCATGGGAGAAGAGTCTCCCCGCCGGGGGCCGATTTTTACGATCCTGACATATCCGCCGTTTCTCTCCTGGTATTTAGGGGCGATTTTGTCAAAAAGGTTTTTTACGGTTGTTTCGTCCAGTACTTCAGCCAGGACCATCCTTCTGGCCGACAGATCGTTCTGCTTGGCCAGGGTTATCATCTTTTCGGTTATCCGGCGAACTTCTTTTGCCCGGGTCTCGGTGGTAATTATCCTGCCGTGTTTTAAAAGCGAAGTTACAAGGTTCTTTAACATCATCTTCCTGTGACCGCTTGGTCTGCCCAGTTTCCTCATCATCTCGACCTCCTTACTCCTCCGATTGTCTCAGTGAGAGATTAAATGCCGCGAGCTTTTCTTCCACCTCTTCGAGGGACTTTTTGCCAAGATTCCTGACCTTCATCATCTCTTCCGGAGTCTTCTGGATCAATTCCTGTATGGTGTTTATTCCGGCGCGTTTCAAGCAGTTGTAGGACCTCACCGATAAATCCAGTTCCTCAATGGGCATCTCCAGGATTTTTTCCCTGTCGTCCTTGTCCTTTTCGATGGGGATCTCAACGCTCCTCACCTGGTTGGTCAATTCCACGAACAGGTTGAAATGTTCTATCAGGATTTTAGCCGCGGCGCTTACGGCGTCGTCGGGCTTTATGGTACCGTTTGTCCATACCTCCAGGGTGAGCTTGTCGTAGTCAGTCCTCTGGCCTACTCTGGTATGCTCCACGCTGTAATTTACCTTGTATACGGGTGTGAAAATGGAGTCAATAGCAATGACGCCTATGGGCTGACCCGGCTTTTTGTTTCTTTCCGATGGCACAAAGCCCTTCCCTTTCTCCAGAGTTAGTTCCATGAAAAGTTTGCCGTCTTTTTCAAGGGTGGCTATGTGATGGTCCGGGTTTGCGATCTCCACATCGGCGTCGGCTATGATGTCTTTCGCCTTTACCTCGCCTTCGCCCTGAGCCTCGATCCGGAGAAGTTTGGGCTCGTCGCCGTGCATAAGTATGGCAAGGCCTTTTATATTCAGGATGATCTCGGTGGTATCTTCCACCACCCCCGGAATCGTGGAAAACTCGTGCTGCACCCCTTCGATTTTTATTGAAGTGACAGCCGCTCCCGGCAGAGAAGACAAAAGTACTCGACGCAGCGAGTTGCCAAGGGTTGTGCCGTAGCCTCTTTCCAGCGGTTCCAACACTATCTTGCCGTAGGTATTATCCGCACTCGTTTCTACCAACTCAATCCTCGGCTTTTCAATTTCTATCATCTAATGTATTACCCTCCTTAATCAAAGTTTTTTATGAGGGCTGATTACTTGGAGTATAGCTCCACTATAAGGTGTTCCTGGATGGGCACATCGATGTCTTCACGCTTTGGCAGGCTCACCACTTCGCCGGTGAGGGTGTCGAAATTCACCGACAGCCAGCCGGGCACGACTTTAGAGGCCCCCGCTTCGGATATCTCCTTGAAAAACGGAAGGCTTCTGCTCTTTTCCCTGATGGAAACGATGTCCTTCTCCTTTACCTGATAGGATGGAATCGTGACTCTCTTGCCGTTAACCTCCACGTGCCCGTACCTCACCAGCTGGCGGGCCTGGGGCCTCGACGAGGCAAATCCCATGCGGTACACCACGTTGTCAAGGCGGGTTTCCAGCAACCTCAGCAGGTTCTCACCGGTTACACCCTTTTGCTTCATGGCCTTTTCATAATAATTCTTGAACTGTCTCTCCAGGACGCCGTAGATTCTCCTGGCTTTCTGTTTTTCCCTCAGCTGTATCCCGTACTCGGAAAGCTTTCTCTTCATCTGGCCGTGCTGGCCCGGGGCATAACCCCTCCTGTCGATGGCGCACTTGGGGGAATAGCAGCGGTCCCCTTTCAGGTACAGCTTCATGCCCTCTCTGCGGCACAGCCGGCAAACCGGACCTGTATATCTTGCCATTAAACTCTACACCTCCTGTAATTTATACGCGTCTTCTCTTCGGCGGGCGGCACCCGTTATGCGGAATCGGTGTCACATCCTTAATCATATTGACTTCCAGGCCCGCCGCCTGCAGAGACCTGATGGCAGCCTCACGGCCTGCTCCGGGACCTTTGACGTACACTTCCACGGATCTCATGCCATACTCAAGAGCCTGTTTGGCCGCCGATTCGGCCGCCATCTGAGCGGCAAAAGGCGTCCCCTTCCGGGAACCTTTGAATCCCACCGTACCGGCGCTGGCCCATGTGATTGGCCGACCGGCCTCATCGGTTATGGTGACAATGGTGTTGTTAAAAGTCGAGTGTATGTGCGCGGCACCCTTTTCAACGCGCCGTTTATCCTTGCGTTTCTTGACAGTTTTTGCCAATTACGTTCACCTCCAATTATATTATTTGCTGCGCCTTACGCCCACGGTCTTGGCGGGACCTTTTCTGGTCCTGGCATTGGTGCGGGTCCTTTGCCCGCGGACGGGCAACCCCTTGCGGTGGCGAATTCCTCTGTAGCAGCCTATTTCTATAAGTCTCTTTATATTGAGCGCCACCTCCCTGCGCAGGTCGCCTTCCACCTTGTAATTCTTCTCAATTATATCCCTGAGCTTGGTAATTTCTCTCTCGGTCAAATCCTTCACCCGTGTGTCGGGGTTTACCTCCGCCTGCTTCAGTATTTCGTTGGCCCTGCTCCTGCCGATTCCGTATATATAAGTGAGTGCAATTTCTACACGCTTTTCTCTCGGCAAATCTACGCCGGCAATTCTTGCCATTTTTCACACCTCCTTTTAACCCTGTTTTTGTTTATGCTTTGGATTTTCACAGATAACCATAACCCTGCCCCTGCGCTTTATTATCTTGCACTTTTCGCAGATTTTCTTCACCGAGGGTCTGACCTTCATGGGCGTTTCCTCCTTTTGAAATTTCTACTTAAAGCGGTATATGATGCGGCCTCGGGTAAGATCATAAGGAGAAAGTTCCACGGTAACCCTGTCCCCGGGTAGAATCCTTATATAATTCATGCGTATTTTCCCGGAAACGTGAGCCAGTATCTTATGACCGTTTTTTAATTCCACCCGAAACATGGCATTGGGGAGAGGTTCGATAACGGTGCCCTCAACCTCAATAACGTCTTCCTTAGACATAAGGTCGCATACGCCTCCTCACACCTGGCTGGATTCCTCATCTTTTAAATTTAAATCCACCAGTTCTTCCAGGGCCCTTCTTATTTCCTCATTGTATATCTTTTTATTGTTTTCGATTTTTTCGGCTATGAAGCCCGCTCTCTTGTTCAATATCTTGAGGTGTTTTATTTTTTTCTTCTTGGGATTTTCCACCCTTCGCAAAACACCGTCCGCCACGTAGACGTACTGTGAGTCCAGTATTTTTATGACCAGCATGAACCGTCCCTTATCACGACCGGCACAGGACAAAACCAATTGCCCCAACTTAAGTTCCGGCATACAAACACCTACCTAAATCATAGTCAGTATCCGGGGTTCGCCTTCGGTAATGGCGATGGTATTTTCGTAATGAGCGGATAAGCTTCCATCTTTTGTAACCACCGTCCATCGGTTTTCCAGCGTATAAACTTCATAATCCCCGGCGTTTACCATCGGCTCAATGGCAAAGGTCATCCCGGCTTTAAGTCTCGGCCCCTTGTGGGGCGGGCCGTAATTGGGTATCTGGGGGTCCTCATGCATTTTCTGCCCTATCCCGTGGCCCACATAATCCCTTACCACGGAAAAATTCCTGCTCTCCACATAGGTCTGGATGGCATGGGATATGTCCGAAAGTCTGTAGCCGGGCTTTGCAAAAGCGATACCGGCAAAAAAGCTTTCCCTGGTGACCTCTATCAGCCGCATGGCCTCAGGGGCAACCTTTCCTACGGGATAGGTCCTGGCGGCATCGCCGTAATAACCGTCGACCACCGCCCCGATATCTATACTTATAATATCACCATCTTTAAGGGTTCTTAATCCAGGTATGCCATGTACTACCTCTTCATTGATCGAAGTGCAGATGGAAGCGGGGAATCCCCGGTAACCCTTAAAAGCCGGCACCGCGCCGTGGCTCAGTATAAATTCTTCTGCAATCTTATCCAGTTCTCCGGTGGTAATCCCCGGCCTGATATTTTTTTCTATCTCCTCGAGGGCCAGAGCCACTATCCTTCCGGCTTCCTGCATAAGATCGATTTCTCTCCGGGATTTTAAAATTATCATGGCTCTTCGCCTCTTAGCCGGTTCATAATATCCTTAAACACCGCGTCAATCGGTCTTGCCCCGTCTATGTCTATCAATAATTTCGCCCGCCTGTAATAATCTATTAAAGGCGCCGTCTCGCTCTCGTAAACCCGGAGACGGTTCCTTACGGTATCTATTTTGTCATCGGGCCTGGTGATGAGCTTTCCTCCGCATTTATCGCATATGCCCTGTGTCCCGGGAGGGCTGTATTTTACATGGTAAGTGGCCCCGCACGAGCTGCAGACCCGCCTGCCCGTAAACCTCTCTATAAGCTCGTCTCCGGGAACAGTGATGTTTAAAACCGCATCCAGGCGCAGGCCCTGATCCTCCAAAAATTCATCCAGACTCACAGCCTGCGGGATGGTCCTGGGGAACCCGTCCAGTACAAATCCTCTGAGGCAATCCGGCTGTTTGAGTCTCTCTTTTACTATACCCACAACTATTTCGTCGGGCACCAGAAGCCCCTTATCCATATATTCTTTTGCCTTTTTGCCCAGGGGAGTCTCATCGTTTATCGCTTTTCTAAAAATTTCGCCGGTAGAAATCGGAGGAATATTCAGCTTCTCCGCGATTTTGACGGCCTGGGTCCCCTTGCCGGCTCCCGGAGGCCCCAGCATGATAATGCGCACTTTGAATCACTCCTATTTTAGAAAGCCCTGGTAGTGCCTCATGAGCATCTGTGCCTCGATGAGCTTCATGGTTTCCAGAGCGACTCCCACCACGATCAAAAGCGCCGTACCTCCAAAGTAGATGTTTAGAGAAGTGACACTCGTGGTGAGGTATGGAAGTATGGCTATTGCGGCAAGAAATATGGCCCCTACAAGGGTTATCCTGGTCATAATTCTATCAAGGTACTCGGCCGTAGGCCTGCCCGGCCTCAAGCCCGGTATGAAGCCCCCGTATTTTTTCATATTCTCCGCCACTTCCACCGGATTGAAGGTGACCGCGGTGTAGAAATACGTGAAGAAAATTATCAAAATCGCGTACAGGCTGGCGTAAAGCCAACCACCGGGTTTAATGAAATTTGCTATACCGACGGCTATCTTGCTGTTGGGGAAAAATCCGGCCACCGTGCTGGGGAAAAGCAGAATGGACAGCGCGAAAATAACCGGGATAACACCCGCCGCGTTCACTTTTATGGGTATATGGGTGGACTGTCCCCCGTATACCCTTCTGCCTACAACCCTCTTGGCGTACTGAACGGGGACGCGCCGCTCCGCCTGCTGCACCGCTATGACCCCGACAATTACAGCCAGGGCAAACACCGCAAAAACAATAACCATGAAAATGTTGGTTGTCCCCACTCTTATCAGTTGATAAAGCTGGTACGCACCGCTGGGCAGTCTCGAGACTATACCCGCAAATATCAGGAGAGAAATGCCGTTGCCAATCCCCTTGTCGGTTATCTGCTCACCCAGCCACATGAGGAACGCCGTTCCGGCCGTGAGGCTTATCACCACGATGATGCTGTCCAGTATGCTGTGATGTTTCATGGCGCCGGAAAAACCTATGGAAAGGCCTATGGCTTGAATGAGAGCCAGGATAACCGTTCCATAACGGGTATACTGGGCGAGCACCTTGCGGCCTGCCTCCCCTTCTTTGGCCAGTTCCTCCCATCGGGGGATGACTATGGTCAGAAGCTGCACAATAATGGATGCGTTAATATACGGGGTGATGCTCATGGCGAAAACCGAAAATTGTTTAAAAGCGCCGCCCGAGATGATGTCAAAAAACCCCAGAAGCGCACCCTTTTCAATCATTGCCTTGACGGCTGCTGGGTCCATGCCCGGCACCGGCACGAAGGCGCCCACCCTGAAAACCACCAGCATGAGCACCGTGAACTGGATTCTTTTCCTCAAGTCGGGTATTCTCCAGGCATTCTTCAGAGCCTCGAGCATTTAAATCACCTCTGCCTTTCCACCGGCAGATTCAATCTTTTCTTTTGCCGATTTGGAAAACGCGTGGGCCGCCACATCGACCTTGACCTTGAGCTCGCCGTCTCCAAGAACCTTTATCCCGTCTTTGACGTTCTTTATGAGCCCTTTTTCGATCAATAGTTCAGGAGTTACTCTGGTGTTTTCTTCAAAGCGGTTTAGGTCTTTGACATTTATTACCGCATATTCCTTCTTGAATATGTTTGTGAACCCTCTCTTCGGCAGCCTCCTGTAAAGGGGCATCTGGCCGCCTTCAAAACCCGGTCGCACCCCCCCGCCGCTTCGAGCGTTTTGACCTTTATGCCCGCGGGTGGAAGTCTTGCCGTGCCCGGAACCTATGCCCCGGCCCACCCTTTTGGGCTTTTTGGTGGAACCCTCGGCGGGAGATAGATCATGCAATCTCATGGTTTACACCTCCTCCTACCAGAAATTATCCTAAAAGCTCTTCTACCGTTTTACCCCTGAGCTTTGCCACTTCTTCGGCTCTCTTCAGTTGCTTCAGCGCCTCCATCGTTGCATTGACCATATTTCTTGCATTGTTGGACCCCAGGGATTTGCTCACGACGTTTTTGACACCGGCCAGCTCGAGGACGGCCCTTACCGGACCTCCAGCTATGACTCCAGACCCTTCCGGGGCGGGTTTTATTAGAACCTTGCCTGCGCCGAACTCGCCCAGGGCCTCATGGGGGATGGTACCTTCCACCAGCGGAATTTCTATCATATTCTTCTTGGCATCCTCTATACCTTTGCGGATCGCATCGGGGATCTCCTGGGCTTTACCGGTGCCTATCCCCACCTTGCCGTTTTTATTTCCGACCACCACCAGCACCGCGAACCTGAAGTTCTTGCCGCCCTTGACAACCTTGGCCACGCGGTTGATGGAAACCACTTTTTCCACAAATTCCTGTTCTTCAAAATTCTTGCGCTGCAATCACTTCGCCTCCCTTCTAAAATTCCAGTCCCGCTTCTCTGGCCGCCTCCGCCAGGGCTTTCACACGGCCGTGATACAGGTATCCGCCTCTGTCGAAAGCCACTTTTTTAATGCCCTTTTCAAGCGCTCTTCTGGCGATCAGTTCTCCCACTTTTCTTGCCGATTCCACATTGCACCCGGTCACGCTGTCTTTTATAGCTGGGTCCAGCGTCGACGCGGCCACCAGGGTGGTGCCTTCTTCGTCGTTGATTATCTGTGCGTATATGTGTTTCAGGCTTTTATATACGTTGAGTCTGGGCCTTTCCTGGGTGCCGAAGATTTTTTTGCGGACCCTGAGATGCCTTCTTTTTCGGGCAATCTTGCGAGATTCCTTTTTTAGCATGTATGTCCCTCCCTGTACCTTATTTTGCTCCGGCCTTGCCTACCTTGCGCCTTATGACCTCGTCTTCGTATCTTATGCCCTTGCCTTTATACGGTTCAGGTTCCCTCACTTTCCTTATGTTCGCCGCCACCTGGCCCACCAGCTCTTTGTCGATGCCCTTCACGACGATCTTGTTGGGTGCCGGGACCTCAAACTCTATGCCTTTTGGCGGCTCGATTTCCACAGGGTGAGAGTATCCAACTGTAAGCACCAGTTTGCTGCCCTGTTTTGCCGCCCTGTAGCCGACTCCTTCCATTGAAAGCCTTTTTTCAAAACCTTCCACCACACCTTTGACCATATTGGAAATCAATGTGCGGGTAAGCCCGTGCAGCGCCCTGTGCATGTTGTCATCCGACGGCCGTTCCACTATGATTTTGTCATCTTCCTCTTTTATTTTCATTTCTCTATGAAACTGGCGGCTGATGCTGCCTTTGGGGCCTTTGACCGTCACCGTATTTCCTTCGATTTTTACTTCGACTCCCTGGGGAATTTTTACGGGCTTTTTGCCAATTCTGGACATTCCGTCGCACCTCCTAGCTATAAGTTACCATACGTAGCAGATGACTTCCCCGCCGACTCCTTCTCGCCTGGCCTGTTTGTCGGTCATGATTCCTTTGGATGTGGAAAGAATCACTGTGCCAAGACCGCCCATAACCTTGGGGATCTCGTCCTTTCGAGCGTATATCCTGAGCCCCGGCTTTGATATCCGCTTGAGGCCGGTCAGGACTCTTTTCTTATTGGGTCCATATTTCAGGCGTATCTTCAATATTCCCTGCTTGCCGTCGTCGATGACCTCAAAATCTTCGATGTAGCCCTCGTCCTTTAAAGTCTGGGCAATGGCCTTCTTCATATTGGAGCACGGGACTTCAACAGTGGGATGACCCGCATCGTTGGCGTTCCGTATGCGAGTTAGCATATCAGCAATTACGTCCGTCATAGCCAATGTAACTACCTCCCTTCGTTCTGCATCCATTTACCAGCTGGCCTTTTTAACACCCGGTATTTGACCGCGGTGTGCCAGCTGTCTGAAACATATACGGCACACGCCGAATTTTCTCAAATAGGCATGGGGTCTGCCGCATATCTGGCACCGGTTGTACTTCCGGGTGGAAAACTTCGGGGTCCTTTTCTGCTTGGCTATCAGCGATTTTTTTGCCACCATCTTCCCTCCTTCCTCTTAAGAAGCAAACGGCATTCCCAGGTTTTTCAACAATTCCCGGGCCTCTTCGTCGGTCTTCGCGGTGGTAACTATCGTGATATCCATGCCCCTTATTCGGTCAATTTTATCGTACTCTATTTCTGGAAAAATCAGCTGCTCCCTTACTCCCAGAGTGTAGTTACCCCTGCCGTCAAAGGAATCCGGGGAAACCCCCTTAAAGTCGCGCACCCTCGGGAGGGCCACATTGAAAAGCTTATCCAGAAAATCGTACATTTTTTCCCCTCTGAGGGTGACCTTTGCTCCTATGGGCATGCCCTTGCGCAGTTTAAATGCTGCAATGGACTTTTTGGCTTTGGTTATGATGGGCTTCTGACCGGTTATGGTTGAAATGTCCCTGCTGGCCGACTCAATGGCTTTGGGATTTTCCCGGGCGTCGCTCAAGCCCATGTTGATGACCACTTTCTCCAGTTTGGGCACTTCCATGATGTTTTTATAATTGAATTTCTGCTTTAAAGCAGGTATTACTTCCTGTAAATATTTGTCTTTTAATCTGGACACATCACTACCTCCCTTCCCGCTTATTTATCCAGAACCTCTCCGCATTTTTTACAAACCCGGACCTTTGTGCCGTCCGACAGTATGGAGCGGCTTACCCGCGTGGCGCTCTGGCACTTGCCGCAAACCAGCATCAACTTGGATGTGTAAATGGGAAGTTCCTGGTGAATAATTCCTCCCTGGGGCATTTTGGCCGACGGCTTTTTGTGCTTTGTGGCCATATTTATGCCTTCCACGATGGCTTTGCCGTCTTTCGGCATGACTTTTATGACCTTACCTTTTTTGCCCTTGTCTTTTCCCGAAATAACTACAACTGTGTCGCCCTTTTTTATGTGGACCTTTGTCAAGGAACCCACCTCCTTTTATAAAACTTCAGGTGCCAGGGATATGATCCTCATAAAATCCTTTTCTCTCAATTCACGGGCTACAGGGCCGAAGATACGCGTTCCCTTCGGGTTTTTATCTTCGTTTATTATGACCGCCGCATTCTCGTCGAACTTTATATATGAACCGTCCGGACGGCGCACCCCCTTTTTCGTCCTGACGACAACCGCCTTCACCACGTCTCCCTTTTTAACAACGCCGTCGGGTGTTGCGCTCTTAACTGAAGCCACTATTACATCGCCAATGTTGGCGAATTTGCGCTTGGAGCCGCCCATGATTCTTATGCACATCAGTTCTTTTGCTCCGGTATTATCCGCCACATTGAGTCTTGTTTGAACCTGAATCACGTGAATTACCTCCCTTCCTTACTGGGCTCTCTTTACGATCTCCACCAGTCTCCACCGCTTTTCGCGGCTTAAGGGCCTTGTCTCCATGATTTTGACCACATCGCCTACTCTGCATTCGTTGTTTTCGTCATGGGCTTTGAATTTTTTGGTGCGCTTTACGGTTTTGCCGTATAGAGGGTGCCTTACCAGCTTTTCAACGGCGACAACGATGGTCTTATCCATCTTGTCGCTGACCACAACCCCTACGCGGACCTTCCTCCTATTCGGTCTTTCCACTAATATCCCTCCTTTGCCTCTACTTGCCGCCGCTTATTTTTCGCCTTTCAAGCTGTCTTTCGGTAAGGACCGTCTTAATGCGGGCGATGGTTTTGCGAACTTCTCGGATCCTCATGGGATTATCCAGCTGGCCGGTGGCTGCCTGAAACCGGAGGTTGAAGAGTTCTCCCTTGAGGTCTTTTATTTTCTGCATGAGTTCGTCATCGGACAGTTCCCTTATCTGTTTAACCTTCATTCTCATCACCGCCTAATTCTACGCGTTTTACTATCTTTGTCTTGATGGGCAACTTGTGGGAAGCGAGGGTCATAGCCTCCTTTGCCACCTCTTCGGAAACTCCGCCCAGCTCAAACAAAACCCTTCCCGGTTTTACAACGGCGACCCATAATTCCGGCGAACCTTTTCCGCTGCCCATACGAGTTTCGGCGGGTTTCTTCGTCACCGGCTTGTCGGGAAAAATCTTGATCCATACCTTGCCGCCTCTTTTGATAAATCTTGTCATGGCCACCCTGGCGGCCTCTATCTGCTGGCTGGTGAGCCATGCGGGTTCCAGAGCCTGAAGCCCGTAATCGCCGTAGGTCACTTCGGTCCCCTTGTGGGCTTTGCCCTTTATAACTCCCCGCTGCTGCTTTCTATACTTCACCCGCTTCGGCATTAACATTGCCAGATTCTCCCCCTTCCATGGGATTTTCGGTCTTCTTTACAGGAAGGACTTCTCCTTTGTAAACCCACACCTTTACGCCTATGCGGCCGTATGTGGTGTAAGCTTCGGCGAATCCGTAATCTATGTCGGCTCTCAGGGTTTGCAGGGGAATGGTCCCTTCATGGTATCTCTCGGACCTGGCGATTTCGGCTCCGCCCAGGCGACCGCTGACCATGGTTTTTATTCCTTTCGCACCGGCTTTCATCGCTCTGGCGATGGCCTGCTTCATGGCTCTGCGGAATGAAATACGCCTCTCGAGCTGTGACGCGATATTTTCGGCTATCAATTGCGCGTCGATATCGGGGTTCTTTATCTCCATGACGTTTACGGAGACCTGTTTGCCCGTCATTTTCTCCAGTTCGTTTTTAAGCTCTTCCACGCCGGTCCCGCCCTTGCCGATGACCATCCCGGGTTTTGCCGTATGAATGGTAATCCTTACCCTGTTGGCTGCCCGCTCGATCTCTATCCTGGAAATGCCCGAATTGTAAAGTTTCTTTTTGATGTATTGCCTTATCCTGTAGTCTTCCAGCAGAAATTCGGTATATTCTTTCTCCGAATACCACCTGGAGTCCCAGTCTTTAATGATTCCTACTCTCAACCCGTGAGGGTGAACCTTTTGACCCAAAATTTATCCCTCCTTTTCCCTGAGTACTACCGTAATGTGGCTGGTTTTCCTGCGTATCAGGCCGGCGCGTCCCATAGGCATAGGCCGTAAGCGCTTCAAAGTCGGCCCCTGGTCCACGTAGCACCTTGCGACATACAATGCGTCACGGTTCATGTCGTGGTTGTTTTCCGCATTGGCCGCCGCCGAGAGCAATACTTTTTCTATTATCCTGGACGCCGCTTTGGGCGTAAATCTCAAAATTGTCAAAGCTTCGGAAAGTTTTTTTCCGCGAATGAGGTCCATCACCACCCTGACCTTTCTGGGTGCAATACGCACGTATCTTGCCTGTGCCCTCGCTTCCAACTTCTATACCTCCTTTTCCAGGAAATTATTTATTTCAGTGCAGTGGACTTTTCCGTATGCGCACCGTGCCCCTTGAATGTCCTGGTGGGGGCAAATTCGCCCAGTTTGTGACCCACCATGTCCTCGGTTATATATATTGGCACGTGTTTCCGGCCGTCATGGACCGCTATGGTGTGGCCTACCATTTCGGGGAAAATTGTCGAGTCTCTCGACCATGTCTTGATGACTTTTTTCTCCCGTTTCTGATTCATTTCCACAATCTTCTTAAAAAGCTTCGGGTCTACGAAGGGGCCTTTTTTTTTCGATCTGCTCATCAGCTTACCTCCCTTCTTTTATTTGCGGCGTTTGACGATGTACTTATCAGAAGCTTTATTCTTTTTCCTGGTCTTATAACCCAGTGTAGGTTTACCCCAGGGCGTAACGGGGCTCTTGCGGCCGATGGGCGACTTGCCTTCGCCGCCGCCGTGGGGATGGTCTATGGGGTTCATGACAACACCCCTGACATGAGGCCGCCTGTTCATCCAGCGGGACCGCCCCGCCTTTCCTATGGACACGTTTTCGTGGTCGAGGTTGCCCACCTGGCCGATGGTGGCGCGGCATTCTTCGTGTACCATCCTCATCTCTCCGGAAGGAAGCCTCAGTGTGGCAAAACCGTTTTCCTTGGCCATGAGCTGCGCCGCCGTTCCGGCCGCCCTCACCAGCTGCCCGCCCCTGCCCGGGACAAGCTCTATATTGTGCACAAGGGTACCTACGGGTATGCGGGAAAGCGGCAGAGCGTTGCCGGGCTTAATGTCCGCGTTTTCGCCCGACTCCACCTCATCGCCCACCGCAAGACCCAGTGGAGCCAGTATATACCTCTTTTCGCCATCCCTGTATGTCAGGAGCGCGATGTTGGCCGAACGGTTGGGGTCGTATTCGATGGCCGTGACCCTGGCCGGGACACCGTCTTTGTCCCTTTTAAAGTCTATTATCCTGTATTTGCGTTTATGGCCACCGCCGCGGTGCCTTGACGTAAGCCTGCCCTGCATGTTGCGGCCGGCTTTGTTTGTCAGAATTTCCACCAGAGATCGCTCGGGCTCTTTTTTGGTGATTTCCTCAAATGTGGATACACTCATAAATCTTCTGCCCGGCGAAGTGGGTTTGAATTTCTTTATCGCCACGTTATTCCCTCCTTCTGCATAAAAACCGCCGATGAAAGCTTATCGCATGCCGCTATAGGGCTTCAAAGAACTCTATAGGCTTGCTGTCCTGCTTGAGCGTTACTATGGCCTTTTTCCAGTCGGGCCGCCTGCCTTCATGGACTCCCACTCTCTTTTTCTTGCCTTTCATATTGATGGTATTGACCTTATCCACCTTGACCCCGAAGATTTTTTCCACAGCGTTTTTTATTTCCGTCTTATTTGAATTTTTATCCACAACGAAGGTGTACTTTTTTCGGTCTTTCATGGCCATGGTTTTTTCCGTAATCCAAGGCCGGATTATTATGTCATGCGGGTCCTTCATCCTGCATACACCTCCTGGATCCGGTCTGCCGCCGCCTTTGTCATGATCAGGTTGTCGTGGTTTAAAATGTCGTAAACGTTCAGGGTGTTCACCAGCGTGGTTTTGACACCCGGCAGGTTGCGGGCCGATTTTTCCACATTTTCATCCTTTGACGCCAGGACAATCAGCGATTTCTTTCCGGCTTTCAGGTTGTTGAGGATTTTAACCATCTCTTTCGTCTTAGGTGCTTCCATGGTCAGGCTGTCCAGCAGAATAAGTTCGTTGTCGTGTACCTTTGCGCTTAAGGCCGATTTCAAAGCAAACCTTTTGAGTTTTTTAGGAAGCGTGAACTTGAACGAACGGGGCTTCGGTCCGAACACTATGCCGCCCTTTCTCCAGAGCGGTGAACGGATGCTGCCGTGGCGGGCCCTCCCGGTACCCTTCTGCCTCCAGGGTTTTCTGCCGCCGCCGGACACTTCACCCCTGGTCAGGGTGGAAGCCGTTCCGAGCCTCTGATTGGCCAGATAATTTACCACCACCCTGTGCATTACATCGGGCCGGATTTCCACGCCAAAGACGCTGTCGGAAAGTTCCACTTCCCCCACCTGCTGCCCCTGTGTATTATACAATGTTACTTTCGGCATTGAGCTCCTCCTTTCTTACCGCTATTTTCCGCTTTTTACCGTGTTTTTGATAAACAGCAAAGATTTCCTGGCCCCCGGCACCGAACCCTTGATTAAGAGAAGGTTTTTATCCGGGTCTACCTTCACCACTTCCAGATTCTGAACGGTAACCCGTTCCGCACCCAGGTGGCCGGGCATTTTCTTCCCCTTAAACACCCTTTCGGGGTCAGTGGCGCCGCCGGCGCCGGGTCTCCTGTGGTACATGGAACCGTGGGACATGGGGCCCCGGTTGAAGTTCCAGCGCTTGACGCCGCCGGCAAAACCTTTGCCTTTGGAAATCCCCGTTACATCGACCCTGTCGCCGGGCTTGAAGATATCCACTTTAATTTCGTCGCCCACATTGTATTTTTCCGCATCCTGTATCTTGAGTTCTCTCAAATATTTTTTAGGCTTTAACTGGTGTTTTTTAAACTGGCCCAGGGTGGGCTTATTCAGCCTTTTTTCTTTTATATCTTCAAAGCCAACTTTCAAGGCGCTATAGCCGTCTTTCTCAACGGTCTTTTTCTGAACCACCAGGCACGGTCCGGCCTCCACCACCGTAACCGGTACGGCTTCTCCGTTTTCGCCGAAAATCTGGGTCATACCTATCTTTTTGCCCAGAATGGCCTTTGCGATCATTAAAATCACCTCCCGTTCAAATGACTACAGCTTTATTTCAATGTCCACTCCCGCAGGCAAGTCGAGTCTCATCAGGGCGTCTATGGTCTTCTGATTGGGTTCTTTTATATCTATTAATCTCTTGTGGGTCCTTGTCTCGAACTGTTCCCTGGAGTCCTTGTATTTATGAGGAGCCCGAAGTATGGTTATGAGGCTTCTGTCCGTAGGCAAAGGTATGGGCCCCGACACTTTGGCTCCGGTCCTTTTCGCCGTTTCCACGATTTTCTGGGCCGACTGGTCCAGAACCCCGTGATCAAAAGCCTTGAGGCGTATCCTGATCTTCTGACGGGCCATTTATTTCCCTCCTTGCATTTTAGATGGAAAGTGTGCCTCCTTGCTTAACCTATTCTATAATCTCCGTAACTACGCCGGCTCCCACGGTCCTGCCGCCTTCCCTTATGGCGAACCTCAGCCCTTCTT
>NZ_JBJYKD010000037.1:0-22164 GCF_049310025.1 Thermorhabdus hydrogeniformans
AAGGCAATGAAAACTAATACCGCGCCTCCAGCTCAAAGGCCACCTATAGAAAAAGCAGATGCTAAGCCACCTCGCAGACCTGCACCAGACCACCCATGGAGCAAATCATGGTCCTCTCGCAGAGCTTATTCTGCCACAGTGGGGGCCAAAGCTACAATACCGGTCAGTGAGACTTCAAAACCATAAGTCTCTTCTCCAGTCGGTTCACCTGCTTTCACTAGCGGTTCGCAGCCTGGGGTCAAGGGCGGCGCAGCCACTGACAAAATCACTGATGGATTTCACCTGACAAATTCATTGACGCTTGATAGACATTTTTTTCAGCAGCTTCAAGACGTTCTTCCGGAAGGGGAGCAATTATGGTCAATAAATTTGAGCAGAAGGGAGACAAAAATAGCGGGGGGAAACAATATGCCACACGAAATGGTCGAAAAGCAGAAGAAGGCTATTTAAGCAGGCAATAAAACTTCACGTTTCTAATAGTGTAATAAAAGCTACTGATATTTCTGTAGCGTAAACTAAGATATATTTTTTTAAGGTCTTTTATAGGCCTTAGGTTAATGCGCCTTTTTTTGCTTTATACTGTTTTTCAAGCTATTTACTTCCAGTTTTAATATTTTTTGTTCCGGTGTAATTGGACTATTTTTCCATTATTCATAACGTCACCATGTTTATGTTCATTTTTTTGATTTCATCTTATCACAACTCTGGGGGAAGTCAAGAACACCAAAACTGAAGTTTAGTGTATTATGGTTTATGTATAAAGATCGAGCTTTTCCAGCAGATTGTTAATTACCAACTTATATACATTGTCTTTAAAATAATTCTTGTAATGATTCTTATCTTTAAAATAAAGCTCCCCGACTTATGCCGGGGGGATTTTTTAAGTCTCTGTTCCTGACTATTTATTATTTATTTAAGATTAAGACCAACCCGGGACATAATACTCGGTTACGCCTGGAAGTTCATTTTTATTTATTTTCTATATTCACTATACCATTACCCTTCCGCCGTTCATACCCAAAAATCCGCCAGTTGTACCCGAAAAGGCGCCAGTTGTTCAATACAGTGATTATGGCATATTTTTCCTGATAAGTGATAACTTGACTGCTGGCATAGTTGGATTATGATCCGCAATTCTTTTTGTTAGGGCCTTTTTTAATGAATCCCTATAAGGGAAGATCGCATGAGGAACTCAAAGGGAGAAGCCTGAAAGAAAAAGTCAAAGGATTAAAACAAGTAAATAAATTTTTTTGCAGGGGGTTATTAAAAGAGCCTCCTTTTTTCTCTTTATAAAGTGTAAGGAAATAATAAAAAAGAAGGAAGGTTGATTTTAAACAGTTTTACTTGAAAAATGATTAATAAATTTTAAGATTGGTAGGAAAAGGAATAGGCTGTATTTTAAATGAAAATTATTATGAAAGGAGTTTAATGTTATGGCTACTAGAAGTTTTACCACTGATTTAACTTTAAGTGAAGTCGAACAGTTCTTAAGTGATCTTCAAGATGCAAGAGAAATATATGATAAATATGAAGAACAATCAGCTTCTGCTAGTATTATATTTGGAATGTTAGGGCTCGCAGGTGCTCCGGCAGTTATAGTCACTGTCGCAGGAATAGCGACAGGGTTTTTAGGTTATTACTATGACACAATCGAAAATACAATTACAAAGGCAATAGAGAAATTAAATCATTATAGAGATTTCTTGGATGAGCATTCGGACTATGACCAAGTAAGAATGCAACTTACAGTAAATGTAGTCAATTTAGAAGGTAAGGAATACTGGATTCCGCAGGATTTTAAAGATATAGCTATACATTCGACATCACGAGGTTGGATACCTATCTCTTAATTGTCTGCTTGTATAAGAAAGGCAGTTTATTTTTAACTGCCTTTCTTATTGCCATTATCTTTTTTCACTTTTCTCTGTTTAATTGAGAAATACATATTGACTATATGTAGAAAAGATAGTAATAAAGCAATAAATAAGGTAAAATAAGGGGAAATTATTTTTTCTCTTAAGTAAACATAAATCAGAACAATTGTAGAATAGAGGATTAATAGAACAAATGTCCTGTTACCGCTTGAGTCTGAATCCATTCTTATTTCACTCCCCAAATTTATACTAATGTATCTGTTGTTTTAATTATACCATTATCTTTCCGCCGTTCATACCCAAAAATCCGCCGGTTGTACCGGAAAAAGCACCAGTTGTTCCAACCCGCCAGGAAATAATAAAAAAATGTAGAAGATAGTAGTAGGGAAAAATAGGAAGGGAGACAAAAGTATGTTCAAAAAAATCAGAAAGAGCCTTCTCACATCTCTTGCCTCAATAATAACCTTAGTTGCATATACGGCAGTAAATCCCGCCAGCATATGGATACTGTACGAACCGGATATCCCGGATGCTCTTAAGAAGTTTTCCGGTGGTAAAGAAATTAATAATAAAGATAAAGGCAAACTTATCGAAAGATAAGGCGCAAAACCACAGGGTCTAAGGTGATCACTTTCACTATGACAGCCTGGGCTGCCGCTTATATTTAAATGGCCCGCCATCTTTCCGATATGCGGCTCTTTTTTTGCCCTTTTAACGGATTAAAAAATTACGATGAAAGGGGGACGATGATGATGGCGAAAAAACCAAAATTAAAAGAACTCATCCTCAAAGCTCAAGGGGGAGATAAAGATGCCCTCAATCAAGTGGTTGAGCGGTTTAGACCGATAGTAAAAAAATATGCCCGCCGATTTGGCAGCGAAGATGTATACTCGGAAGTAGTGGAATGGATAATAAGGGCGACAATGAGATATAAAGAAAAAAGCGGATGGGGCAGGGAAGAACTTGAAAAATTTCTCTCTGCAAATATATCAAAAAAGACATAAAAAATTTTTTTCCCGGAATGTCCTGGCCCCCTATTACTTGGACTTAAACGACCAACACGCCACGGTTCCACAGTATTTCTTAAAAATGCTTCATAAAATGCTGAAGGTGTCATAAATTTACGGATTCGTGGGGCCTTTCGTAAAGATAAAATTTTATATAATCATCCAGGCCTTTAAAAAATGACTTATAACTTGCAAAATCATTTAAATTAACATATTCTTTTTTCAAGGTTCTATGAAATCTCTCTTAATATTTGGGTTCCTTTCAGGCGACCTTCGTAATATCCATCTGCCAGTAAGTATTTGGTGCATCAACAGAAACCTTTTTAAAAACTATTTCAGTGTTAGAAGAAGAGGACATCTAATAATCGGCAAAAGCAGATCCATTTCCTTGCATAGCCTGTAATCCTTTTTCTTGTTGATAATAATTCCAAACCTTTACCTTAAGAGAAACTAATTTTTTATACCCAAAGAATGGGAATTCTTCAGCCAAATCAAAAAGCAGGGTTTTTATCATTTCATCGGATATATATTCACCGTTAATGGTTTTTGAATAACCCGGCTTTGAGCATCCCCGCTTTGAATTAAGACTTTCTTTTTGGGGTTCATAGAAAAATGTGCTTTTTGGCATAACAGAAATTTTAAGCAGAAAGTCAAGTTATAGCTACCATAGAAAAATTCCCGCTTCAAGAGTTGTTTTATAATGTAACCGGGGCTAATCCCAAAAAACTGCTGTTAAAAATTGAAAACTCACATCCTTTACATTTTTCTGTTTAAACATTATTATTAAATCATGTGGGGATATTGTCACAGGTGCAAAACTTTAATTCGGGATGGTCTTTATGAAAAAGATAGATGAAGTTTTTGATATGCTTGCAAAGTTGGCCGGTGAGAAGGACGGCGGGGTCTGCGCCATGGAAATCGCCGAAAAGATGGGGATGGATAGGGCAAATATCAGCCGGTATTTGAATGAGCTGTGCAAAAATGGCAAAATAGATAAACTAAACGGCAGACCTGTGCTCTATAAACCTAAGGAGAAGAATAAAGCGGCCCCATTCCGGAGGTTAAATGACCGGCACTGTAACATAATCTCATTAGACAGGCTTATAGGTGCGGACATGAGCTTGAAGGCAGCTGTACAACTTGCCAAGGCCGCTGTGCTTTATCCGCCCGGTGGCCTTCCTGTGATGGTGCTCGGCGAGACCGGTGCAGGCAAGTCGATGTTTGCAGAGGCCATGTACGGATTTGCCCGAGAGTCGGGGGTAATACAAGATGATGCGCCGTTTATAAGTTTTAACTGTGCGGATTATGCCGACAACCCGCAGCTTTTAGTAGCCCAGCTTTTTGGAGTCAGGAGGGGGGCTTACACCGGCGCTGAAGATGACAGGGTAGGCCTTTTAAAGAAAGCGGACGGGGGAATAATCTTTCTGGATGAAATACACCGTCTGCCACCCCAGGGCCAGGAGTTGCTTTTCACCTATATGGATAAGGGATACTTCAGGCCTCTGGGAGAGACAGAAAAAACTGTCAAGGTGAATGTCAGGATAATAGCCGCTACCACCGAAGAGCCGCAGTCTTACCTTTTGAAAACTTTCATAAGAAGAATACCTGTGATAATAAATCTGCCGCCTTTGAGAGAAAGGAGCCTGGCCGAAAGGTGCGGCCTTATTTGCTACTTTTTGAGGGAAGAGTCCGGACGCATAAACAGGGATATATACATCGACAGGAACTGTTTTATATCATATTTGCTCTATGACTGCGCCGGCAATGTGGGCCAGCTGAAAAGCGATATTCAGATAGCCTGTGCGAGGGCATTTTTAAGCTATAAGTCGCAAAACAGGGAATACCTCATGATTTCATCCGAACACCTTCCGACTCATGTAAAAAGGGGGGTCATGAAGGTACATAATTACAGGGAAGAGATAGAAAAATTAATAAATAATAACGAGGATATGCTGTATTTTTCTTCCGATGAAGATTTCGATATAATTTCTTCCGAAAGCAGTGAGGATGAGTATTTTTATGATGTTATAGAAAAGAAACTGGATATATTAAGTAAGAGCGGTATGGATGAGAAGGAAGTAAATAGAATTTTAAATGGTGAAATAGAGAAGCACTTCAAAAGGTACATTCAAAATATGCCAGGAAAATACCGGAAAGATGAGATTTCCAAAATAGTGGGGGAGAAGGTCGTAAATGTGACGGAAAATATATTGAACCTTGCTGAGAAAAAATTAAACAGATACATGGATGAGAAGATTTTTTTCGGTCTGGCCTTGCACCTTCAAAAGACCATTGGCCGTATAGAGTCCGGCGGAAAAATATACAATCCCAGAATTAACTTCATAAGGAAAAATTATGCGGATGAGTTTATAGCAGCCGTAGAAGCGGCCAAACTTATTGACATAGAATTCGGGGTGGAGACGCCCCTGGACGAAATAGGTTATCTCGCCATGTTCTTCGTACCTGATTCCAGAATAGAGGAGGATAAACCTGAAGGTAAGGTCGGGGTTTTGGTGGTGATGCACGGCAATTCAACTGCAAGCAGTATGGCCCAGGTGGCCAATGACATTGTGGGTGTAAAGCACGCGATGGGCCTTGATATGCCTTTGAGCATGAGCCCGGAAGAAATGTACAAAACGATAAAAGAGTGCGCCCTTAAGATTGACGAAGGGAAGGGTGTTTTGCTCCTTGTGGACATGGGCTCCCTCAAAAATTTTGGCGATATGATATCAGAAGAGACGAATTTAAAAATAAAAACAGTGGACATGGTAACCACGCTGATGGTCATAGACGCATGCCATAAGGCGGTTATGGGGAAAGACTTGGAGGAGATATACGAATCAGCATTAAAAATAAATGCTAAAAATCCTTATACCATTCGAAGAGATGAGAAAAGAGTAGAAAACATAATAGTAACCGCATGTTTTACGGGCCAGGGAGCGGCGAAAGAATTAAAAAGAATTCTGGCAGAAGAATACTTGGTCAAGAAGGATTGTATAAAGATTATACCGCTGGAATTTATCGATAAAAATCAGTTTAATAAGATTATAGAAAGGTACCGGGAAAATTATAACCTCGTAGCGGTCGTGGGGACCCTGGATTTTTCCGTTCCGGGTATACCGTATATACCGGCCGTTGATCTCCTGACCGGTAAAGCGAAAGACTTTGTATTGAACCTGATCGATGAAATAGATACCTATGAAAAAATAGAAGTATCTTTGGGTGAGCACATAAAAGCAGTGGATGGGAAAAAATGCGTTAGAATGTCCAAATCGGTGGTGGAAGGTATTCAAAGAGCGCTGGGATTAAAAATTCCATCAGATGTGAAGGTAGGCATAATTCTTCATATATGCTTTCTGGTTGAAAAACTGGCTTTGGGAGGAGAAGAAAATATATTTGAGGGCATTGACGATTATCAAAGAGAACATGAAAGCGAATTAAAGGTCATAAAAAACAATGTAAAGTCCATTGAAGAATATTTTAATATAGATATCGGGCTGCACGAATGCGCTTATCTTTGCCGCATGTTTCTCGAAAACACGCTGGAGGCGGTATGAATCAATGTGTGTAAGTGTGAAAAAAGTGTGTATTAATGGAATACACGCTTTTTATTTTTAAGAGATTAAAATTCTACCGAAATTGCTGGGCTTTTACAAGAAAAATTTAATCGGACCCCATGGCATGAAAATTGCTTAACTTTTAGTGAAGAAGGAGGTGAAAGAGTGAAAAGGATTATGCTGGTATGCTCATCAGGGTCTTCTACGAGCCTTCTTGTAAAAAAGATGCAGGAGGCTGCAAAGAAAAAAGGCTTAAAGGATGTGGAGATCTTCGCCACGTCGCAGGCGGACGCTAAAAACCACTATGATGACGCAGACATACTTCTTCTGGGGCCGCAGGTGCGGTATCTGTACAATGAGCTCAAGAAGACCCTGGCCGGCAAAAAACTGATCCTGGATATAATAAACAGCAGAGACTATGGAATGATGAACGGTGAGGCGGTTTTGGAACAGGCACTAAAGCTGACGGGACAAAAGGGTGGATAAAATTAAAAGGGGGATTTAAATATGGAGGCTTTTATAGACTGGATGGAGAAGCACTTTGTGCCGGTGGCAGGCAAAATAGGCTCTCAGAGACATCTTGTGGCCATTCGTGATGGTTTTGCCGCGATCATGCCGTTGATACTTGCAGGTTCTTTTGCCGTACTTATTAACAACACCCTCTGCGTGTGGATACCGGCCCTGAAGTTTTTGACCCCGATAAACGGAGCGGTATGGTGGGGGACCTTCGCCATAATGACTCTACTGATGGTATTTTCCATAGGGTATAATCTGGCGAAGAGCTATGATGAGGATGCACTGGCGGCAGGGTTAATAGCGGTAGCATCGTTTTTAATCACCCTTCCCCAGGCACCTGAGGGAGTAGGCTGGGGATTCATAAAGATAAATTATCTGGATGCCACAGCTCTCTTTACGGGCCTTTTGGTGGCACTGGTGTCCACCGAAATATTTGTAAGGCTTACCAGGGCTCACCTGGTCATAAACATGCCGGGTGATGTTCCTCCGTCCGTTGGAAGGGCCTTTGCCGCATTGATTCCGGGTATTATCACAGTGTACGTCTTCGGAATTTTGACATCTTTGATTACAGCCATTGGCGGCACCAGCCTGTACGATATCATACTGAAAACCATTCAGACTCCGCTTCAGAATATAGGCCAGGGCGCAGGATCGGCCATGCTGGCCACCTTCCTGATAACACTATTCTGGTTTTTCGGCCTTCACGGAGCCAATTTACTGGACCCCGTAATGAACGCGATATATATCCCGGCGCTGCAGGCCAATGCAGCTGCAATCCAGCAGGGGGCAGTTCCTCAAAACCTGATCACGAGAGTATTTTTTGATACATATGCCCATCTTGGTGGTTCCGGTGCGACGCTGGGATTAATAATCGCCATATTGCTCGTGGCCAGAAAGAGGCAGGATTTAAGGAACCTGGCGAGACTGGCCCTGCCCGCCGGCATCTTCCAGATTAATGAACCCGTTATTTTTGGCTTGCCCGTAGTATTGAATCCCATACTCTTTATACCTTTTGTAATCGTTGAACCCATACTTACCTTGATTTCATATATTGCCACAGCCATAGGCCTGGCTTCTCCCACGTATGTAGCAATTCCGTGGACATCTCCTGTAGGGATAGGGGCGTTTTTAGCCACTGGAGGAAGCATCGGGGCTGCGATACTGGCTGTAGTAAATCTGGCAATAGCGACCGTCATATATCTGCCCTTTGTGGTTTTGCTGGATAGGCAAAAGACCAAGAAAGAGACGGATTTGCCCGAATAAAGGTAACGGACGAAAGTCCGTTACTTTAATCTGTTGGCCGCATTACAAAATTTCATTCAGAACAATTTCCATAAAACAAACGCATTTTGTCTGTGAGGAGAGATTATCTTATGGATTTAGAAAGAGATATACTCGCTTTAATAACATATAGCGGGGAAGCCAGGAGTCTAGCTATCGAAGCTATAGAATGTGCTAAAAATGGGGAGTTTGAAAAAGCCGAAGGCCGCCTCAAAGAGGCCGACGAGAAACTGATAATGGTGCATAATGTCCAGACCTCTCTAATGCACAGAGAAGCTTCCGGTGAAAGTTTTTCCATGTCGATACTGCTGGTGCATGCACAGGACCACCTGATGAATGCCATTACAATAAATACACTGGCCAAAGAATTTATAGATGTATACAGGCAGATTAAATATGTAAAGAAATCAGGTGAAGACTTAAAATGAAAGAACTGGGGATTTCCATATATCCTGAGAAGGCGTACATTGAAGACATCCTCGGGTATATAGATACAGCCGCAAGGTACGGTTTTACGAGAATATTTACAAATCTGATTTCCTTAGAAAGGGACCCACAGGTGCTGGAGAGGTTTAAGAAAATCTGTTCGTATGCCGGAGATAAAGGTATGAAGGTGATAGCGGATATAAACCCGGAGGTTTTGAGGAACCTGAATATTTCCGTAAATGATATGGAATTCTTTTATAATCTGGGCCTTTTCGGTATTCGATTGGATACGGGTTTTACAGGCCTTGAGGAAAGTTTGATGACTTATAATCCATACGGTATTAAGATTGAGATAAATATGAGCTCGGGGACAAAATATCTTGAGAACATAATGGAGTTTAAACCCAATAAGGATAACCTTCTCGGCTGCCATAATTTTTATCCTTTGAAGTATACGGGCCTGTCAAGGGCTCATTTCCAGAAATGTTCGGAGGTGTTCAAATCGTATGGAATACCCACCGCGGCATTTGTGACCTCTCCCAGCGCGACATTCGGAGCATGGCCGGACAACGACGGCCTCTGTACAATGGAAGAGCACAGGAATCTTCCCGTAGAAACCCAGGTCAAGGATTTATTCAACACCGGCCTGATAGACACGGTAATCATAGGAGACTGCTATGCCTCGGAAGATGAATTAAAAACTCTTGGGTCCATGGACAGGGATATATTGAGCTTCAATGTGGAGCTGGAGGATGGTATATCCGAGGTTGAGAGAAAGATAATACTGGACGAGATCCATTTTAACAGGGGCGACGTCTCAGAGTACGTGGTGAGGTCTACCCTCAGCAGAGTAAAGTATAAAGGCAATTATTTTAAACTTATAAACCCCAAAAAGGTTATAAAAAAGGGTGATATTTTGATACCAACTTCCCTTTACGAAAGATATGCGGGAGAGCTTCAGGTGGCGCTTAGGGATATGGAAAACAGCGGAAAGACAAATGTCGTGGGCAGGATAGTCCCCGAAGAAGTATTTTTGCTGGACTTTTTGCATCCCTGGCAGAAATTCAGGTTTAATTTGAAGCAGGCAGGGAAAATTTAAACAATTCTGCTCGTGCCCTAAAAAGAGAGATTAGGGGAAATTATGGCATTGTTATATCCTGGAAACTTATTAATGATATATGAAAAAGATATATGAAAAAGGGGTTGAGCAACTGTGATTAAAAAATTGAAGATTGCCGCCATAGGCGGCGGGTCCAGCTATACTCCCGAGCTCATCGAAGGTTTTATTAAAAGAGCCAGGGAACTTCCCGTAAGCGACATTTATCTGGTAGATATAGAACAGGGCAGAGAAAAACTGGAGATAGTTGGGGCTCTCTCGCGGCGCATGGTTGAGAAGGCGGGGCTTGATATCAATATCCATCTGACTCTCGATAGAAGGGAAGCCATTTCAGGCGCCGATTTTGTCATAACTCAGTTCAGGGTCGGGGGCATGGACGCCCGTATCAGGGATGAAAAAATCCCCCTGAAATACGATGTCATAGGCCAGGAGACCACCGGGCCCGGTGGTTTTGCGAAAGCGCTGAGGACCATCCCCGTGATACTGGACATATGCAGGGATATGGAGGAACTGGCCCCCGATGCCTGGCTCATAAATTTCACCAATCCATCGGGCGTCATTACAGAAACGGTATTGAAACACACGGGCGTTAAAATACTGGGTCTGTGCAACGTCCCCGTCAACATGATAAACTACGTGGCAAAGGCCTTTGGAGTGGAAATGGAAAGAGTCTATATCCAATTTGCGGGATTAAACCATCTGGTGTGGGGGATGAAAGTCTATCTGGACGGAGAAGATGTAACGGAAAAATTGCTGCAGCAGCTCACTTATGAAGGGAATTCAACCATGAAGAACATCCCCGATTTGCAATGGGATACAGATCTGATAAAATCCCTGGAGATGCTTCCATGCCCCTATCACCGATACTATTACATGAAAGACAAAATGCTGGACGAAGAAAAGAAAGCAGCCGCACACACGGGCACCCGCGGTGAGGTGGTAAAAAAAGTCGAACAGGAGCTTTTTGAAATCTACAAAAATCCAGAACTGGATGTAAAGCCGCCTCAGCTTGAAAAAAGAGGCGGAGCTCTTTACTCCTACGCGGCCTGCAACCTGATTAGCTCCATAGTAAACAACAAAAAGGACATCCAGGTAGTAAATGTAAAAAACAACGGCGCGATTCTCGATCTGCCCGATAATGCGGTTATTGAGACCAACTCTGTGATAGACAAAAATGGAGCCCATCCGATGAGCATAGGCAGGGTTCCGGCTAAGATAAGAGGGTTGATGCAGGCGGTGAAAGCCTATGAAGAGCTGACCGTCGAGGCGGGTGTCAATGGGGATTACCATGCCGCCCTTCAGGCATTGACCATACATCCTCTGGTGCCCTCTTCCACAGTTGCAAAAAAACTGCTGGATGACATCCTGGCCGAAAACAGGGAGTTTTTACCGCAATTTTTTAATAAATAGACCTTTTTTATTCTTATCCTTTACAAAGCTGCGGAACTTCCGTGGCTTATTTGCCTGTAAAAGATGTCGTCATTTTGTAGATACAATCTTGATACATAAAGCGGCAAAAAGTATAATTGAATTGGGATGGAATAGGATGGCAAAACAAAAAGTTGGAAACGGCGGAGATGATTTTCGCGTGCAGGATAAAAGGATTTTGAGAAAAAAGTTTCTGGCCGCAAGGGCGGCTCTGGCACCCGATGAGGTGGAAGAAAAAAGCCGGAAGATAATGGGGGCTCTTTTTTCCCTTGAGGAGTTGCTGAAAGCACAAGCGGTCATGTTTTATGTGGACGCCAGAAACGAGGTAATGACAAAAGATGCCATTACCTGGGCACTGAATGCGGGTAAAAGGGTCGCGGTGCCCAAAGTGACGGGGGTCAGGAGGCTTGCGGCGGTGGAGATAAAAAGCCTTGAGGAACTTTCGCCGGGATGCTTCGGAATCCTGGAGCCGGTAAGGGATGATGGGATTTCGCACGCCGAAATAGATCTGGTGATTGTTCCCGGAGTGGCCTTTGACAAAAGTGGTTACCGTTTGGGCTACGGAGCGGGTTACTACGACAATTTTCTTCCGCTGCTGAGGCCGGAAGTTAAAAAAGTAGCCGTTGCCTTTGAAATGCAGGTGGTTGACAGAATACCCGCGGAGAGGCACGATGTTCGGATGGACATGATCATAACGGAAAATTGTATTTACCGCTTTTAAAACCCGTTCTTTAAAATGGCCGATAGTGTAAAATTTTCTTGGGTCATATTGCAGGAAAACGGCTGCCTGTGTAGAAATTGGCCGGGCCTTTTTGACACCCTGGAAAATATCTGGTATAATCTATTTACAACCTGATATTGCTGAAACGCTGAATTCTTACGGAGTCTGTCCGTAGGAAGCGGGGGAACCGTTAATTGGGGTGAATCTCCGGGATGATGTTTCCGTCATCAGGAGTAGGGTTGTCTCCCGACCCGAACCCGTCAGCTAACCTCGTAAGCGCTGCGGAGGAGATTAAGTTCAATAGTTTGCCAAAGCTACGGATCTCCCGTAGCTTTTTTGTCTATAAAAACCAATGGGAGGTAATGTTATGGCCGAAATAGCTTGCGTTTTTTCAAAGACCGAAAGGGTAAATACCGGGCCCATTAAAAAGATGCTTGGCAGGCTAAGGCACAGGGGGCGTAGTAAAAGCAGGATTTATACATTAAAAAGCGCCGTGCTTGGAAAGGTCAATCATTTGGTGGAAAATGAAGTTGAATTAAAGGAAAGCGGTCCCGTTGTTGTGGCTGATGGGAAAATTTTTAACGATGATTGCTCAACCTCGCCCGAAGAAATAATTTCCGAATTTTATAAAGGTAATGGGGAGGAATTTGTCCATTCACTGGATGGGGCTTTTGCCTTTGCCCTGGCAGACGGCGAAAAATTTCTGGCCGCAAGAGACCCGCTAGGCCTTAAACCCCTTTATTATACCGAATCCGGCGAGAGTCTGGCTTTTGCTTCGGAAATAAAGGCGCTGGTGGATATGGGGGAGGATATAAAAATATTTCCGCCGGGGTATTATTACAGTTCCGAAAGGGGCTTTGTGAAGTACTTTGAAGCCAATGCGGTGGAACCTTTCGAGGGGATATCGAAGGATGAAGCGGCGAGCGAAATAAGGGAGCGGCTTATAGAGTCCGTAGACAAGAATTATGAAGAAGATAAAAACATCGGCATTTTCCTGAGCGGAGGCATCGATTCCAGCGTTATTGCCGCGGCCGCCAGGGAAGTTGTTGAAAATTTGGATACCTTTTCCGTGGGTGTCACGGGAAGTAACGATATTCTCAATGCCAGGAAGGTGGCGAGTCACATTGGCGCGCGCCATCACGAGTACATATACGACATAGACGAGATGTTGAGAATTTTGCCGGAGGTAATTTATCATCTGGAGTCCTTTGACATGTTTCTTGTAAGAAGCGCCGTGGCCAATTATTTTCTGTCACGAATGGCATGCTACGAAGGTAAAAACATGATTTTTTGCGGGGAGGGCGGGGACGAACTTTTTGGAGGATATCATTACTTGAAAAATCTTGAACCTTCGGAAGTGGAAAAAGAATTGATAAAGTTGACATTTACCGGCCATGCCAACGGTTTTCAGAGGGTGGACCGGATGACGTCGGCCTTTGCCATAGACGGCAGGATGCCTTTTATGAACAGTATAGTTGCCGGCTATGCCTGCCGTTTGCCTGTGGAATGAAAGATTCTCGATGTCGATGACGAAAGAACAATTGAAAAATGGATTCTTCGAAAGGCTTTTGAAAATGATTTACCGGACGAGATTGTATGGAGACGAAAGCAAAAGTTTTTTGAAGGCGCAGGGTCCGCCCATATGCTGCAGCGGTATGCGGAAGAAAATATTTCCGACGAAGAATTTTTTAAGGAAAAATATATAAGTCAGGATTTTCAACTCAGGTCTAAAGAGGAACTTCTCTATTACAGGATATTTAAAGAATTTTTTCCCCATGACTCGATTTTGGATACCATCGGACGAACGGTCACCACAGGCTGATCGAATAATCAAAAAGAGCCTTACCTTTCTCCCGGCCGCGGCGAACATGCCGAGGAAAGGTAAGGCTTTTTCGTGACGGTTTTTTTTATGCGCCAACCGATTTATAATCGGGTGGAGTTAATTCTCTTTCGGTGGCGGCCACTATTACGGAACCGGCCATATCTCCGGTGACGTTGATGCAGGTCCTGGCCATGTCCAGAATCCTGTCGATGCCGGCTATGAGCGCTATGCCTTCCAGCGGCAGGCCCACTGATTGAAGCACCATTGTGAGCATTATAAGCCCCGCTCCGGGAACTCCCGCGGTGCCGATGGACGCCAGGGTGGCGGTGAGAATAATCACCATCTGTTGAGCCAGCGTCAGTTGAATCCCGAATACCTGAGCCACAAACAGGGCACACACCCCCTGGTATAGGGCGGTGCCGTCCATGTTGATGGTGGCGCCCAGGGGCAGGACGAAGCTGGATATGGATTTAGATACCCCCAGGTTTTTTTCCACGGATTCCATGGTAACGGGCAGGGTGCCGGAACTGCTGCTGGTGGTAAAGGCCACCAGCATGGCCGGTGATGCCCCTTTAAAGAATCTCAAAGGGCTCATCCTGGCAAAAGCGTAGACGAGGGACGAATAAACCAGGATGGCATGAAGAGCGCACCCGAGGTATACGGCTATTATGACCTTTAACAGCGGCAATAGCACACTGGGCCCGCTGGCCGCCACTACCGGCACAATGAGGCCGAAGACGCCGACGGGGGCGTATGCCATAATAATTCCCACTATCTTGTAACTTATCTCCGCAAGGCTGTCAAAAAAGGTCAACACGGGTTTTCCCTTATCACCGATGAAAGTGATGGCTATCCCCAGGAATATGGCAAAGACAATTATTTGAAGCATGTTGGCTTCGACCATGGCTTTTACAGGGTTGGTCGGGACTATGTTGAGCAGTGTGTCGATTATGGATGGCGCCTGGGAAACATCAACTTTCGCATCCGGGGGTAGTTTCATTCCAAGGCCCGGATTTAAAATATTACCCAGGATGAGGCCCAGAGTGACCGCAAAGGCGGTTGTGGTAAGATAATAAGTAAGAGTCTTGGCACCAATCCTGCCCAGCTTTTTTACGTCTCCGGTACTGGCGGCTCCAACCACCAGCGATGAAAGCACCAGCGGCACGATGATCATTTTGATGAGGTTTAAGAATAGAGTTCCAAGGGGCTTAATATAGGTGTTGGCCGCTTCGGGCGCCGAAGTAAAAAACAGGCCCACGACTACGCCCAGGGCCAGGCCGATAAAAATTCTGGTGGTCACATTTTTCATGCTTTCCCTCCTTAAGGAATGCGATGTTATAATTTAATTAATTTTTTAAACCTCCTTTCAAAGAAAAATAATATTAAAATAAATTAAAAGATAGAAACTTTCTAAATATATTTTATGCCGAACATAACAAAAAATAACCGGATATAACAAAAACCAACAATAAATGTGATATACCCAGGACAAAACCGAATTTAGCTGCTTCATGCCCGGGAAAAGGCCGGGGTTATTTTTATAAAGTTATGGAAAACCTTAAAAGTTTATGGGATAATAATAAGAAATAGTGAGCTAAAAATGCATCCGGATTATTTCTGAAAAAAGCCGGTTTGTTTTGTATTATTTAATGATTGGAGGATATTCCATGGTAGAATCTAGGGAAAATGTCATCATCCTGGATTTCGGGGGGCAGTACAGCCAGCTCATTGCCCGGCGCGTAAGGGAAGCGCACGTATACTGCGAGATTCTGTCATATAAAACGCCGCTGGAGGAAATTTTGAAGAGAAAACCCAGGGCCATCATATTTTCCGGCGGCCCCGCCAGTGTTTATTCCGAAAACGCCCCCGTCTGCGACAGGAGGATTTTCGAGGCCGGTATTCCTGTTCTTGGCATATGTTACGGCATGCAGCTTATGTGTCATCTGCTGGGGGGCAGGGTGGAACCCGCCAGGACCAGGGAATACGGGAGGGCCGAACTCATGGTAGACGATGAAGACAGGCTGTTTCAGGGTCTTGAGCAAAACATGATCGTATGGATGAGCCACAGCGATTCGATACTTCAACTGCCCGAAGGATTTCGAACTCTGGCCCACACCAGAAACACCCCCCACGCCGCCGTGGGAAACGGCAGCAACCTCTTCGGAGTGCAGTTTCACCCGGAAGTGGTCCATACGCCCCGGGGGCGGGAGATCCTCAACAATTTCCTTTTTGGTGTGGCGGGCTGCAGCGGTAACTGGTCTATGAAGTCCTTCGTGGACGAGCAGGTGCGGGCTATAAAAGAAAGGGTTGGAGACGGAAAAGCCCTGTGCGCGTTGAGCGGCGGAGTCGACTCTTCTGTGGCCGCACTGATAACCCACAAGGCCCTGGGGGATAATCTGACATGCATTTTTGTAGACCACGGCCTTTTGAGAAAAAACGAAGCCGAGAGCGTAATAAAAACATTCAGAGACAAATTTCACATCAATCTCATAGCCGTGGACGCCTCCGAGCGATTCCTGACGAAGCTTCAGGGGGTTACGGACCCGGAGAGGAAAAGAAAAATCATCGGTGAGGAGTTTATCCGGGTGTTCGAAGATGAGGCGGCAAAGCTGGGGAAAATCGATTTCCTGGTACAGGGGACGTTGTACCCGGATGTGATAGAAAGCGGTACCGACACGGCGGCGGTCATAAAGAGCCATCACAATGTGGGAGGGCTTCCGGAAGATGTTGAATTCCGGATCATCGAGCCGTTGAGGGACCTTTTTAAAGATGAAGTGAGGAAAATAGGGGCGCAGATGGGCCTCCCTGAGGAAATTGTATACCGCCAGCCATTCCCGGGTCCGGGTCTCGCCATCAGGGTGCTGGGTGAGGTTACCCGGGAAAAGTTGGATCTTCTGAGGGAAGCCGACGCCATAGTATATGAGGAGATAAAAAGAGCGGGGCTGTACAGAGAATTGTGGCAGGCCTTTGCGGTACTTCCCGATATAAGAAGTGTGGGAGTGATGGGTGACGAGAGGACTTACGCCTATACCGTGGCCATAAGGGCCGTCATAAGCGAAGACGGCATGACCGCCGACTGGGCGAGACTGCCCGCGGACGTGCTGGATAATATATCCACCCGCATTGTCAACGAAGTTCCGGGAGTAAATCGGGTTGTCTACGACATTACTTCAAAACCGCCGTCCACCATCGAATGGGAATAATAAATAATTTAAAAGCGCTGGGAGGTTTTTTTGTGCTGAGGTTTTTGACCGCAGGCGAGTCGCACGGAAAAGCGCTGACGGCCATTGTTGAAGGGCTGCCGGCAAATATGGAGGTTGACGAATCTGTAATAAACCGGGACCTGGCCCGCCGGCAGAAGGGTTACGGCCGCGGCGGCAGGATGAAGATAGAAAAGGACGAGGTGGAAATTTTAAGCGGTGTTAGAAAGGGCAGGACTACGGGAAGCCCTTTAACGCTTCTGATTAAAAATAAAGACTACGAGAACTGGAAGGAATTGGACACCCCTCCGGTGACAAGGCCGAGACCCGGCCACGGAGATCTGGCCGGAGCTCTGAAATACCGCCTGGATGATATAAGAAACGTGCTGGAAAGGGCCAGTGCCAGGGAGACCGCCGCCCGGGTGGCGGTGGGAGCGGTGGCAAAGCTGTTTCTTGCATCTTTCGAAATACATATTTACAGCCATGTGCTGTCCATCGGAAGGGTGAGCCTTGAGCGGAAAGACTATTCATGGAGGGATCTCATGCGGGCCGACGAATCCCCGGTTCGCTGCATAGACGAAGATACTTCCAAAGAAATGATGAAGGCCATCGATGAGGCTAGGGCCGAAGGGGATTCGCTGGGCGGCGTTTTCGAGGTGATGGCCTTAAATGTGCCGGTGGGTCTTGGGAGCCACGTTCAGTGGGACAGGAAACTGGACGGGCGGATTGCCCGGGCGTTAATGAGCATTCAGGCCATAAAAGGCGTGGAGATAGGCCTTGGATTCGAGGCCGCATATAGAAAAGGGTCTGAAGTGCATGATGAAATTTTTTTTAATGAACAGTCCTCTTTTTACCGCAAGACCAACAGGGCCGGCGGCATAGAGGCCGGCATTTCCAACGGCTGCCCCATTGTGGTGCGGGCGGCCATGAAGCCCATACCCACCCTGTATAGACCACTTCGCAGCGTGGATATTAAAACCAAAGAGCCTTTTGATGCCAGCATCGAGCGCTCGGACATTTGTGCGGTTCCGGCGGCAAGCATTGTTGGGGAAGCGGCTCTGGCATGGGTCCTGGCGGAGGCCATTACGGAGAAATTCGGTGGCGACAGCATGGAAGAGGTGCTGCAGAATTACAGAACATATATAGAAAGTTTAAAGTATTTGGGAGAGAAGTAAAGTCATGGAGAAAGTAATTGTTGATTTGGGAAGCAAATCTTATCCCATCCTCATTGACAACGGGCTTTTAGACAAACTGGGATACATATTAAAAGAACACTTCGCCGGGAACAGGATTCTGGTGGTCACCGACAGCCATCTGAGTGATTTATACTCTGAAGAGGTAATGGCCTCCCTGGGAGAGGCCGGTTTCAACGCAAGTCTGGAAACGATTCCGGCAGGGGAGGTCAGCAAGTCGCTGCGACGGGCCGAACTCGTGTATAATGCCGCGCTGGAGCACGGACTGGACCGAAAGTCCGCCATTTTAGCCCTTGGCGGCGGCGTCGTTGGGGATCTGGCGGGCTTTATAGCCGCCACATACATGAGGGGTATAGATTTCATTCAGGTCCCCACATCCCTTTTGGCCCAGGTGGACAGCAGCGTGGGAGGGAAAGTGGCCGTAAACCTGGATAAAGCTAAAAATATGGTGGGAGCCTTTTACCAGCCCCGGCTTGTCCTGATAGATCCCGGCGCGTTGCGCACCCTCCCCGCCAGGGAGTTTAATGAGGGGCTGGCAGAAGTCATCAAATACGGCATTATCCGGGACGAAGATTTTTTCTGCTGGCTGGAGCGGAATATCAGGAGTTTGCGGCAGGACGCCGGTGCTCTGATATTCGCCATAAAAAGGTCCTGTGAAATAAAAGCCTCGATTGTAGCCGAAGATGAAAGGGAGAGCGGCCTCCGGATGATATTAAACTGCGGCCATACAGTGGCGCACGCCCTGGAAGCGGTTCTCGGTTACGGCAACATCTTGCACGGAGAAGCTGTGGCCCTTGGGCTCGTTATAGAAGCAAAAATAGCCCTCCATCGAGGGCTCATCGACAGAATAACATTTTCGCGAATCCAGGGTCTGGTGAAATCAGCCGTTCCAATGGAACTGCCGAGGGACATTGATGAAAACCTAATTATTGCAAGCATGTCCTATGACAAGAAAAATGTGGATGGCAAAATAACTTTTGTGCTGCCCCAAGGCCTGGGCAAAGCCGGCATATACACCGACGTCACCCGTGAAGAAATCTTAAGCGCTCTGGTTTCGGCTTAATAGATAAAAACCCTCCTTACACGCGAATATTCAGTTTGAACATATCATGCCGCTTTCCATGAGCTTTTTGCGCACCTCGGCCTGTTCAAGGATTCCCTTCTGGCTTACGATGTAGCGCTCGTGGGTGCCTCTTCCTATTAGTCCAACTTCGTCATAGGCCCATAATTCGAAGGTTAATTTATTGCCCTATACGGCTTTCAACACTGATTTTACCGTAACGGTCATCCCCTGACAGGTGGGTTTTTCGTGGGTTACGTTTATGGTTTTTCCAACCGTTATAAAACCTTCCAGCAATAAAGGGTCAACGGCTTTTACCGATGCTTCAATCATCATGGCTATAAGTGCGGGTGTGGCTAGAAGGGTTTTAAGGGCACCGCTGCCGATCAAAAGGGCGGTGTCTTTTTCTTCAATGCATTTCTGTACAATTCCCGTCAAACCTATTTTTATTCCTGGAATATTCATGACCACAACCCCCTTTATTGTTTTTCTAAATATATTATATTATAAAAATTAATTAATTTCAATATATTGCAAAACTATTCACAAGTAAAATTAATTACATATCATCTTGTTAAATCAAATAAAATAGGATATATTTTTAAATATAGTATCATATATTTGCCTGTATAGATGTATAAATTCGGGAAAAAGTATGCAGGAATGTTTTATTTTTTGTTGAATACATATATAGTATATCATATTAAAGCAAATAATATATATTTTATCAGGGGGTTATAGAGATGAGCCAGAAAATCACGCTTTCGGTCATCAAGGCCGACATTGGAGGTTATGTGGGCCACAGCAGCGTTCATCCGGAGGTCCTGGAAGAAGCCAGGAATATGCTGGAACAAAGAGGCGGGGACCTCCTGGTGGATTTCAAGGTTACTCATGTGGGAGATGATGTAAATCTGATTATGACCCACCGGGAGGGAGTGGACAGCGAAAAAGTTCACAGGCTTGCGTGGGACGTTTTTACAGCATGCACCCGGGTTTCCAAAAAGCTGAAGCTTTACGGCGCCGGTCAGGATCTCTTATCGGACGCCTTTTCGGGCAACATCAGGGGTATGGGCCCGGGGGTTGCGGAAATGGAGTTTGTAGAGCGCCCCAGCGAATCGGTGGTAGTGTTTATGGCGGATAAGACAGAGCCAGGAGCATGGAATCTGCCGCTTTACAGGATGTTCGCAGATCCCTTTAACACCATAGGCCTTGTCATAGATCCAAAAATGCACGAAGGTTTTAAATTTGAAGTTTTAGACCTGATTGAAAACAAAAAGGTGACTTTTTCTTGCCCTGAAGAGCTATACGACCTTTTAATTTTTCTGGGGGCGGCCAACCGGTATGCGGTAAAAGCGGTGTACCGCAAAAACGGTGAAATAGCCGCGGTCTCGTCGACTCAAAGGATGAACCTAATGGCGGGCAGGTATGTGGGAAAAGACGACCCTGTGCTCATAGTGCGCTGCCAGAACGGTTTTCCGGCGGTGGGGGAGGCTCTTGAACCCTTTGCCAATCCCCACCTGGTGGCTGGCTGGATGAGAGGTTCCCACTTCGGCCCCATTATACCGGTGGCGCAAAAAGATTCCACTCCCACCCGGTTTGATGGGCCTCCGAGGGCGATTGCCCTGGGCTTCCAGCTGGCGGAAGGGAAACTGGTGGGCCCTCAGGACCTTTTTGCCGATGTGGCGTTCGACAGGGCCAGACAGAAAGCTCTGGAAGTAGCCGACTATTTGAGACGGCTCGGGCCGTTTGAACCGCACAGGCTGCCGCTGAATGAGATGGAATATACCACGATGCCTCAGGTAATGGAAAAATTAAAAGGCAGGTTTGAATAAAAAACTGCGAATTTTTTTCGCAGTTTTTTTTAAACTCGATTTAACTTTTAATATGGGGATGCATCTTGAGGATTCACGGGAATATGATAAAATTATATAATGCCTGAATTGTAATAATTTTGGTTTGTCCAAAATCGGATATAGCTGTTTAAAATATGTATAAAAAGTGATGATAAAATGGCTTTGCGGATTATAAATGTGTTAAAAAGCGATGGAGGCCTTGCGGCTCAAAAAAAGCTATTGAACAAGGCCGGTTTTGTGATAGATTTATCTTCGGAAAAGGGTATAAGATTTTGCAGTGAAAAAGATGGCTTTCAGAGCGTTGGGCGGAAATTAAGAGCCCTGAAAGCAGGTGTGACATTTTTGGGTCCCGGCGACTATCACCATCTTTCCCTTCATTTCCTTGCCAAGTTGAAAGAAAGCCCCGTATTGCTGCTTTTTGACCATCATTCGGACATGATGGAATCCCCACCGGGGACCATCAGCTGCGGCTCGTGGGCGGCACTGGCTCTGGCCGAGCGCAGAGTAAAAAAATGCCTGGTGGTGGGGATAAACCCGAAAGACGAGGGGTTTCTGAAATTAAAAGCACGCCCGGAAATCGCCTTTTTTCCGAAAGACATTCCTCACGATTCCAAGGTGTCGGGCGTCTTAAGGGAACTTGCCCGCTCTCCGGGGCCGCTTTATATAAGCATTGACAAGGATGTTTTGTTATCCGGAGAAGCCGTTACCAACTGGGATCAGGGAAGCATGACACTGGAAGAGCTCCTTGATTTGCTTCGGGTGGCCGGAAGGGCGAAACCTTTGGCGGGTGCCGACATATGCGGGGAGTGGCCCGCTCTGCCCGTAGAAATGCTTCACAGCCACGAGGATAAGAAAAATATTGAAGTAAACCAGACAGCAAACCTGAAAATCCTTGATGCCCTGAGCGAAGTGATGTAGAAAACACTGCGGCGGAGCAAGACAACATCAGCTTCGAAAGTGAGAAATCCAGGTAATAAAAATATAGTGTAATATTTTACAGGCCGTAGTAAAATATGATTGTAAAAGTTAATATATGATTCTAGTGTAGAAACCCTACTTTTTTACTTCTTTTCCCGAACCTTGAAAATTTCATAAGGAATGTTTTGGAA
>NZ_JBJYKD010000038.1:0-21206 GCF_049310025.1 Thermorhabdus hydrogeniformans
ACTGAAGTATCTGCAAGTCCTGAAAGGATCTACGGGCTGAAAGCCCGTGGGTTTAAACCAAGCGCTTATTAACTAAATGTCCCAGGTGAATTATAGTAGCCTTTAACAAGTTCATCAATAATCTTTATGGTTTCAGCACGTGTTATTGGATTTTTAGGTTTAAATGTACCATCGGGTAGACCATTGATTGCACCCGCCTGTACCAACGCACCTACAGCACCTTTTGCGTAGCCGCTTATGTCAACTGCATCTTTAAAGTTTTCAGCGCTATTGCTTTCTTTTAGATTAAATACCCGTGCAAGCATGGTAGCAGCGTCCTGTCTTGTAAGCCGTTCATTAGGCAGCGCCATATTTCCAGTAGAGCCTTTAAAGTACCCTGCTTCTCTTGCTTTTAGAAGTTCATCCGCATACCATGCATTAGATGAGACATCTGCAAACTGCTGGTCGGATTTATTCTGAAATCCGAACACTCCATTCAGAATTTTTGCGAATTCAGCTCGTGTAATGTTATTATTTGGTCGGAAAGTCCCATCTTCAAAGCCAGAAATAATGCCTCTAGTTGCCCATTTCACAATCTTTTCGGATGCCCAATGCCCTTGGATGTCCGAGAAGCTTGTACCCTGAGCAAAGGCAGGTACGCCTGAAATAAGCATCAGCGCTACTAAAAGCAGGCTAATACTTTTTTTTAGCGTCCTCTTCATCAAATCTCCTCCCCTAAATAAACTTTTACATAAAAGCACTTAGGAACCCAATAATTTAATTTGTTTAGTTTACAGCTTTCCCCCCCTTTTTTTAAATTTTACATATGTAGAACTTATATATACTGTTTTAACAGTTTTAAAAACTTTACATTGATATTTTTTATTTTTTTATAAAATAGTTTTTATTACCTTTTCCAATATTTACAACGACTTTACAATGACTTCATTTGGGTTGAATTTCGGACAACACCAATGAAATCATTAATATATATTCTTGGATCAATCCGTTCATTCATGATTTTATAAATTTCTTTTAGCTCTCCTACGCTATTATTCTTCTTTCACTTCTTCTGCAAAAGTGATTTTTATAATTTGTATATTATTCCGAAATATTAATCTAACTTTTATTTTTTATAAAATTTTTATCATCCTATTAAATCAAATCTACGGGGGGTATTATTCTATCTTCATTACCTAACTCTATAAGCCATGAAAATATGCAAAAGCATCAATTCACTGTACTCTGTAAAACTCCGGAAATATACCTCTCCCATTTTAAGACATTTTCCCGATCGTTCAGCAGCTTGAACCGTAAGAGCGGGTCTTGATAATCAACTCCGCACACTTTTGCGCGCATGGCGTACTGTTTTAAAAGGTGATAGACGGTGGGCGATGTTTCTAGGACCTTTTTTTCAATGTCAGGGGCGGCAAAATACACGCCCTCTTTTTCGGCTTTTCCGGAAAGTTCGTAAAGGCCTTTACCCGTTAGATTGTCGCCCGGATAATCTATTATCTCCAGCCTGAACCAGGACCACATGGTATGCTCAAAACTGTTCAATTCGCGGATTACTGCCGCCGCATCTTCGTTTTCCCCGGCAAGATACCAGAGCGGCAGGATGTCGCCGCTGTTGAAAAGCCCCTGGAAAAACGCTCCAGCCATGTCTCCGGTAGTCTCTTCAAGGATGTCCGTTAAATTAATCCCCGACCCATTTCTGTTTTTCATGATGCAATTAAGTATCGCATCGCTAACACCGCGATTTTTATAACTGTAATCCTCTACGGCTTTAATTATCAAAGGCGCCTGGGTATAATGGAGAAATTCGGTTTTTCCGGGAGATGATATTATCTCCGCTTCCCTAAGGGGGACTATGGTCAGCAGATACGGATCTTTTAAACGCATATACAGATATCTTTTAAAAAGATTTGAAAAGTAGGCCGGTACATCTATTTTCAGGTCAGCCTTTATCTTGTCCGGCAGGCTATCGAGCGAAACGTTTTCATAATAGGTGGCCAGCCCTTCGTAAAACCACAGTTGGGGAGGCTCGTGGAACCCCCTCGCTTTGACGGTGGAGTCGAAAAATGCGTGAAACATCCGGTGGCCCAGGAGCTGCCAGTCTCTGGCATTTGAGGGGTCAAAGGTGCTGCATATAACATCCGCCCCCGTGCCTCCCATGATGTAGGCGCCATCCGCCGGGTCTTTCCTCAGCAGGACTATGCGGAGGGGCACCCGTGTTTTGAACAGTTTTGAGTAGTAACGGTAGAGGCTTTCAATGCCATCTATCGCTTCCTTGGCGTATTTCAGCCCGCTGCCACTGTCGGCGTATACCACCGGTTTCCCGTCTTCCCCCCCCAGTTTTACCTCAAATTTCCCAAGGGCGAAACCCGCCTGCCTTAAATTGTATATATCCATCCAGGAAGGAGAAACCATTGTCAGTTTGATCCAGCGGTTTTCCAGCTGTTTCTTTCCCCATTCGGGAACAATGGTTTCAAGGCCCGGGCTTTTTTCTATGGAGACGCTTACCCTTTTGAACGCCTTTTTTATTTCCGTATCGCTCCCGGTATAGAACACCTCGGGAAAAATCAGCACCGAATCCCCGTCGAAAACAAAAAGGTCCTCATAAACGCCTCCCTGGTGGCCGTGCTTTCCCATCATCCCCAGTTTGACTTTATATGTCAGATTTAACCCACCGCCGCCCCGGGTTTCCACTTCGACAAAACCGTCTTTTTGCAACACCGCCGGCTTTTCCCCAGCCTCACCGCCGTCCACCCTTAAGCCCCGGCAATTTACGCTTCCCCGGTAGAACCTCATTTTCTTCATCGCCAGGGAAGGGTTTTTTGCCTCCACCCTTACTTCCACCTGCTTTTCAGGAAAGGAAGATACTTTTATATAGTAGTTCAGTTCGGGAGAACTAAAAGACCATCGAAAGTAAAATGCGGCGGCCGCCGCAACGGCTGCCGCAATGACAAAAGCCTTTATTTTCGCCTTATTCATAATTTTTCACCCGCATCGGCATGTATTTCGCCCGTTCCCCACGGCGCAGGCTAACGGCCCGGTCCGGCAGGACCGGGCCGCCCTCAATTTTTCCCACGGCTTTTTTATTGCTCGACAATTTAAATCCTTTATATCCATAATTATAAAAATGAGGGCGGGAAACCCGTCCTCCAGATTTTATGTGCAAAGTCATTCGGTCTTTCCCAGTATCCTGCGGGCAACCAGTACAAGGTCTTCCAGACCCACAATGCCGTTGCAATCGATATCCGCAAGCCGGGCCAGGCTCCAGCCGGCACCGTTTCTGCTCTTACCGTAATGGGAAGCCAGTATCCCCAGGTCTCCCACGCTGAAGGCTCCGTCTCCATTCAAGTCCCCATTGCTGGCGATAAACACGCTTGTCTTCGTGGTAATAGCCTCCAATTCGTTGCCTGCGCCGTCCGCCAGGCGCACCTCCGCCACCGCTATATCTCCCTGGCTTATGCGTTTCGTGCTTGACGGCACATCCTTTGCAATGAACTTCAGGTTAAGCAGATCGGCGTCCTCATCGATGGCGTTTTGCTCTCCCAGGCTCGCCAGGATCAAGCGCACGGTTCCCGGCAGGCCGGTATCCGCCAGATAGCCCAGCCCTTCCCTCAGCTCTTCCGCCTCCACGAATTCAAACAGGTCTTCATCATACGTTATGGTTATATCCTGAGCATATACGCTTCCATACACGCTGTCGGCCACGTTGGTCAGACTGAGTTTTGCGTTGAATTCCCGTCCCGGCCTCACCGCATCGGGCGAGGTCAGCAGGACAACGGGGAGATTCAGTTTCTTCACGGTAAACGCCAGGCGGTTGGATTCCACCGTTACCCCGTCCAGAGTCACCACTGCCCACACCTCGAAACCGTCTATGCCGTCGTCAATGAGTTTTACGGCGCCCGCCACCTGATCAATCTCCACCGCATCTTCACGGTCCGATTTATACACCACCTGGGCCACCGACAGGTCCGCCTGCCGCCCATCCGTCAAAGCGGCCTCCAGCGTCAGTTTTGCGGTTTCTCCCTTCATTAGCTGCGTCCTGTCGGCAGAAATCACCACTTCTTTAAGGTCTGCCTTTGGCGGTGCTATATTTTCAAGAGTCATGGCAAATATCTTTATATAGTCGTTATTGGGGAGTGTGATGGATTCCACCTGCTTGGCCGGGTCCACCGCGATATTGTACATGTATACATATACCGCTGGTTGAGTATCGCCCGAGGCATTATGCCGGTGGTCGATCCTTATCACAACTTTGTCATCCGCCCGCGGATAACACCAGTCGGAAATTGAAACATTTACCGTTTCGCTTGAACCGTCTTCATAATTGATCTTAAATTCGCCCCACCGGCCGCCGGTCGCGTTGGTGGCCGAAGCCAGAAACCGGATATTTGTGGCATTTACCCCGGGCAGGATTATATTCTGGCCGGTGCACTTAATTATGTTCTTTTCCCCATCCCGTTTCGGCCCGAAGGCAAATCCAAAGCCGTCATAAGTTATCTCATCGGGGATATATTCCGCCGGATAGTTCCAGCCAATGCCGTCAAAGTTGCCGTCTTTGCTGTTTTCATCGTAACTCATGGCATCGATGTTATAGTACCCGGTCAGATCCACCTTTGTCTGTACCAGTTTCCTCGGAGTGACGCTCATTTCGTTTGAAAGCCCGCTCCTGCCATAGGGGTTCACCGCCGTGACCGTGAAGAAGTACTCCACGTTGTTTGAAAGACCCGTCACGATGTAAGGGGTATCTTCAACACCGGTTATCACCCGGTCGTATTTGCCGCTTTCGGTGCCGTAGCCGATTTCGTAGTATGATGCGAAGTCCACTTTCTTGAAGTAAACCGTCGCCTTACCGTCGCCAAATGCTATTTTCTCTATTTCCGGCGCTGCCGGAGCCGAAGGCGGCACCGCGTAATTGTCGTTGTACACTTCAAACTCGTATATTCTGGCCACATGCCCCTGATAATCGTCGGCGCTTCCGGCTCTGGTGATATATAGCCTCACGTACCGGCCTCTTATGTTTTCAACCCGGTGGGTCGTGACATCCTCCGTATTACCCGTTACAACCACCGCATCCTGCCAGCCGTCATAATTTGCGTCATTCCAGGCGGCGTCATCGCTGCTGACCTGTATCTTGAAGTCTCTGGTGTTCCAGCTGCTGTTCTCTCCTCCCGCCGCGGCGTGCCGCACCACGAATCTCGTTATATCTCTTTCTTCCCCCAGGTCGACGATCAGCCAGTGAGGTTCATAGCCTGTGGCGCACCACTTGCTGTTGTTTTCCACCGTGCCGTCCACGGCCTTAAAGTCCTGCTCCGTCGCCACAAATCTGTCCGCCTTCACGGGCCTGCCCAGGGCCATATTCAAGGCTCCGGCCACAACCGCCGCCACATCCGACGCCGGTCCCGGATTTCCGGCAAAATCCACGGCGGAAACCATATAGTAATAGGTGCCGTTCCGCGGCAGTTCGTCGGTATAATTCGTCCCTTCAACTTCGGCAACGGCCGTCATATCTGAAAGGTCGGCTTTTGTGGCCCTGTAAACGGTATAATGGGCAATACCCGTATTGTCTTCAGCGGGGTTCCAGCTTAATTCCGCGGTATCATCGGTCATGCCGGATATTTCGACTTTCAGGCCGGTCACCCCGGTGGGGGGCTCCAGGTCTTCGACAGTCGAAGCGCCTCCCCTCACCAGAGACATGGCCGCTATTTTGATGCCGGCGGCATCGGGCAACACCAGGCTTTCCACCGTCTTGGACGGATTCAGCCTGACCTTATAGACAAACAGGAAGCTGTTTTTCAGGATGCTGTCTCCGGCCTCGGAATGATTGTGTGTCATGGGAAGCCCTATTACGTCTTTCGCCACGGCTCTGTTCCACCCGCCGATCCGCGATGTCCAGTTTTTAAACTGAACGTAGATATCGGTTGTGGAAGAATCATCATATTTTACCGTGAAGGTGCCTCCTGATTTGCCCGGTCCGGCCGAAGCTCCCAGGATATACAGGTAGTCGTATGAACCGGCAGGCAGCGAAATTTCCTGGCCGGCGGCCCTGACCATGTTGTCCCGCCCGTCATCCCGGGGCCCCATCTCAAAGGCCACACCCTCACTTATCACTTCATCGGGAATTAGCTCCGCCGCAAACGTGTTCCCCGATCCGTCCAGATCTCCATCCTTTCTATTGGAATTGAAACTCATGCCGTCCAGGTTGTATTCCGAACCCAGGTCGATCCTGGTGACCTCGGGTTTTGTATCAGTATAGAAGGGCTTTTCCAGTTTAACGCGGAAGGTCTTGATTTCATATCTGCCCAGTTGTGCTGTGAGCACTTTGCCGCCGAAGGACGCCGGAGCCGTACCTTCTTCCAGCAGGTTGGTCTCTTCCGCATCTATAATGTTCGCAGCAAATGCTATACTGGCGGTGACTTCTTTACCCTGGGTTTCATACATTCTAACGATGAGGTCATCGCTTTCTTCAGATTTTTTTATAACGGAAATTATCACATTGGGTTTATCCACCGAAAGGAACGAGAATGCGGCTCCCAAATCCCCGGAGTGCGCCGTGGTCTGCATGGCGATCAGAGGATAGTTGAGTTCATAGGCCTTTTGCACCGTACCGGCCTCTCTCCAGTCCCCGCCGTGCGGATAAATGGAGTATGTGAATTCATGTTTTCCCATGTCCGCATTGGGATCGGGCCATTTTGGAGACCTGAGCAGCGAAAGGCGAAGTCTGTTGCCCAGGGCGTCCCATCCGTATTTGCAGTCATTCAATATGCTGACGCCGAAACCGCCTTCCGACATGTCCGCCCACTTGTGGCCGGACACCTCAAATCTTGCCGCATCGAAGCTGTTGTCTCTTGTGGTGGAACGCTCGATGCTGCCGTAACCTATTTCATATGTGGCCTTTGGGGGGTTGACGCTCAATGGAAACGCCACCTTGAGCATCTTGTGGGATTCGTGCCAGTCTACCGTCATGTCCACATCCACTTTATTCATGCCCGCATACAGCGTTATGTCCTGGATAAATTTTGATTTTGACCAGTTTTTTGTGACCCTGATGGTGGCCTTCAACGGCCCTCTTTCCACAACTTCTACAGAAGTTGGATTATCAAGGACTATAGGCTCGGCTTCCATATCGTCCTTATCCACATCCCAGGCGTCCCAGTTTCTGGGTGTGTCTTCGAGGATTTGCAGCTGGTTGCCTTCACCGCCCGAGAATACCTCTTTGCCGTTGACTTTGTCGTAAATCTGTTTTATATTTCCTGTCTTGCTGTTTACTTCTACCCTTAAAAAGCTGTTTTCCATCGTGTAACCCACCACAAGGTCAGTGTCGCTGTAGACGGCTTGCGCCACCGTCATGCCGGCCCCCGCGCCCTCTGTTTTTACATAGTATACCTTGTAGCCCATGGCAGGCACCGCGGCCTTAAACGCTATTTCAACCCGTCTGCCGTTCCGGCTTAAAACCTGCGAATTCGTCTGGTTGCCTTCACTGTCGAAAACTTTGATATATGCGGGCGATTCCGTGGTCAGATTTATTGCAGCCTTTACTATGTCCGTCCTCTCCCAGGAGAGAGGATTGAACACCACCAGAGGTATGCCTTCTTTGCTCGTATCCGCCCTCTGGGCTATGCTTGCAAGAGAATTTTCCAGGGACGACCGGAGCAGATTCAACGCTATTTCTGAGTCGTTCCACGCCCTGTCATATACAGAAGATATCGAGGAGCCGGGGAGTATGTCGTGGAACTGGTTGAGGTTGATCAGTCTCCAGGCTTCGTTTATCTTGTGCCGGGGATATGCCGCTCCTCCCAGCCATTCAGCCATGCTGGCGAATTTTTCCGCCTCTTCGGCCGCTATCTCCGACTTTCTGTTGTATTTTTTCATAGCGGCCTGAGTGGTATATGTTCCCCGGTGGTACTCCAGGTACATTTCGTTATCCCATACGGGCAGCTTACTCACATCACCGGCCGTATCCGCAAAATATTCCGCCGCCGTCTTTAATTTTACAGACGGCATTTCGGGGTCCATGTCGTAGCTCCTGAACAAATCCAGGTTTTGCTGAGTCGGCCCTCCTCCGTGGTCGCCGGCTCCAAATAACGCCATGCTTTTGTTTATATTGATTCTTTTGGGAAAATTGAACGTATTTTTCAACTGATCTTTTGTGTGTATGGTTACATAATCATATGTGGGCTTATACGTGATAAGTTCGCTGCCGTCCAGGCCCCTCCACCTGAAGTACTCGTAGGGGAACTTGTTGGTGTCATTCCAGTTGAGCTTTGTGGTTACAAAATAATCCATTCCGCTTTTTTTGAGTATCTGCGGCACCTGATAAGAAAAGCCGAAAACATCGGGAACCCACCCTATCTTCACGTCTTTCCCGAATTTTTCTCTAAAGTATTTTTTTGCGTACAGGCTCTGCCTCACCAGGGATTCGCCGCCGGAAATGTTGAGATCGGGTTCGATGAGCTGTCCGCCCACGACTTCCCACCGGCCGTTCTCGACCTGTTGCCTAACTCTTTCGTAAAGGTCCGGATAGTACTCTTCCAGCCACATATAATACTGTGAAGCAGACTGAGAATACTTGTAGTCTGGATTTTTATCCATTAAATCCAGCGCTCTCTTGAATGTATCGTGAACTACCTGAACCGTCTCTTCCATGGGCCACAGCCATGCGGCGTCAATGTGGCTGTTGCCCACCATATATGCCGTATCGCTTTTATCGTAGGCGAGCGCCGGACCGCCCCACACTACGTTTAGAAACATACACACCAGTGTAAATACACTTGTGAAACGAAGCAGGCTGTGTTTCACCCCGTTCCCCCCCTTTTTGTCCGGTGAAAATATGTCTATACGTTTTATAATATTTTGATAGAATAAAAGCCCCGCGTCACATAATCATCCCCTCCCCTGACCGGCTATTGAACGAAAATCCGCTCTATATTTTTTATCTTTACGAAATACCTTCCTCTTCGGCTTCCGCCACCTCTTCCACCGGCTTTTTTAAAGCGTTCACGAGGAAGGCTGTAATGACGACGCCGATTAACACCGCCACTATGAACATCAATTTATTGTCCACCACCGGCAGCACAATCGGCCCCCCGTGCGGCGCATGGTCTCCAACCCTGCCGACGGCGGCCACCGCCGCTCCAATGGCCGATCCCACCATGATGGAAGGAATAACCCTCAGCGGGTCGCCGGCTGCAAAGGGTATGGCCCCCTCCGTGATGCCAATCATTCCCATGGCCAGTGCACCGTACCCGGCGTCCCTTTCGGTCCTGGTGTATTTCTTTGGGGCCAGCAGGGTGGCAAGGCCCATTCCGAGCGGCGGAATGCAAATGGCCACCGCCACGGGGCCCATTATCGTATATATTCCCTCCCCGATCATGGCCGCTCCAAACATGAAGGCCACCTTGTTTACCGGGCCGCCCATATCAAAAGCTATCATGGCGCCCATTATCATGGCCAGCACAATGGCGTTGCCGGTGCTCATAGACTTCAGCCAGTTGGTCATGGCTCCCATGGCGCTGCTTATGGGCGTGCCCAGCACATAAATCATTAGAATCCCCACAATGAGTGCCGACAGTATGGGAATGACAAATATGGGCATTATGGGCTTTAAATTCCTGGGGACTTTCCAGCCTTTAATCCACCTGGCGCTGTATCCTGCTAAGAACCCAGCCACTATTCCTCCCAGAAAGCCTGCGCTCAACTGGTTGGCCAGGACGCCGCCCACCAGGCCGGGCGCGATACCGGGTCTGTCCGCTATGCCATACGCAATGTAAGCCGCCAGTACCGGCACCATCATGGAAAAAGCCGCAGCTCCGATTTTCATCATGTTCGCGAGGAACGGATTGGCCACCACCGCTCCCTGGCCTTCTTTAACTCCGCTCAGGGCGATGGAAAAGGCGATAAGCACACCGCCGATGACTACAATGGGAATCATGTAAGAAACACCGGTCATCAAATATTCCCTTACCCGTTTCAATTCGTCTTTCATTATGTTACCCCCTTACCATGCTCAACTTATTTTTATGTCCTTCAAGGCGTCAAAAACCTCTTCCCTGGTTTCGGCCGTCTGCAGCCGCATAACAAAATCGATGTTCATGAGTTTCCGGGACAACTGCTGCAGCAGCTTGAGGTGCAGGTCGCTTACATTCTCCTCGGGCACCCCCAGAAGAAAGATGATGTTTACGGGTTTTCCGTCGAGAGAATCCCAGTCTATGCCTTTTGCGGTCCTCCCGAATACTATCATCGCCTCCTTTACTGCCTTGGATTTTCCATGCGGTATGGCTATTCCATTTCCCACCCCCGTTGTATATGATCTTTCCCTTTCCAGAACGCTTTTTTTAAAATCCTCCAGAGATGTAATCTTCCCCTCCCTGGCGGCGGCTCTCGCCAGCTTGGATATGGCTTCTTCTTTGTCTTCTGCCTCAAGATCTATAAATATAAGATTTTTATTTATGAGCATTACAAAATACCTCCGAAACTCTTACTGCAGGCGCCAGGCTTCTGCCATTTTTGCTGTAAAACAGGTATATGGGCGGTATCACTTTTCGAAGGCCATCTTTACGGCTTCTTCAATTACCAGGCCGGCGTTTTTTATGGCTTTTTGGGCCTCGGTCCTGTAAATGGGTTTGCCCTTAAATCTCGCCTCTTCTTTTACGGCCACATCCGCCGCAAAAATCACCAGGTCCGCTTCGTTTACCTCTTTCTGGGTAATTTTGTTCTCTATGCCGATGGAGCCTTGAGTCTCAACTTTAATTTTGTGGCCGCGCTGCTTTGCGGCTCTTTCCAGCGCCTCCGCGGCCATGTAAGTGTGCGCTATGCCCGTAGGGCACGATGTTACCGCCACGATTTTCATGATTTCGTATTCCTCCTGTTGCTTTCTTAATACGGTTTAAATTGTCGTAACTAAAAAATCAGTTTTATGTCTCGTATTTTATATCACCTCCCTTACCTTACCTGTTAAAGTTCACTTCAATAACGCTTCAATGCACCGGCTCCTTTACATACGGTTTACGGCCCTTTTTATGTCCGCCGGAGTTTTCGCCTGTCTTATACTGTTTAATATCTCATCCTTTTCCAGCATTTTATAGAACCCCCTGAAAAACTTTCTGGTGTGCTTGCTGTCGTCAAATTTGAGAGCCAGATAAAAAATTATGTCCACCGGCTGTTCCCACCAGTCCACCGGTTCCGGCAGTTTTATAATGGAAACGGCCGGTTTCACTACAAATTTGTCGTCGCCGTGGGGTATGGCCACTCCCTTGCCTATGTAAGTGGACGTGATTTTTTCCCTTTCCCGGGCGGCCTTTATAAACTCCGGCCTGACATAACCTCCTTCGCAGAATTTCCTCCCCACCTCGTCTATAACTTCCTCTTTTGTGAGGAAAAATTTGTTACAAAAAATCAATTCATCACAAAAAAGGCTGCCCGCCAACAAGTGCGGCAAATCATTATCCCGCGCTTCGCCCCTCTCACTGTTCAGCCCGCCTATCATGCCTTTTATTTTCGCGATATCCTGCCGGGTTATAAGGGGGGAGACCACCACCACGGGGACATCTCTCAATTTCACAGGGATTGTGGATATTACCAGCTCTATGTTTTTGTATTTTCCCAGCGCCGCATCCACCGTGGAAAGCGAGGCCACGTCAACGATATTTATCTCCTGAAATATCCTTTGCAGCCTTGAATGCATCAACTGGGCTGTGCCTATGCCGCTGGAACAAACGACCAGCACGTTCTTGGGCGGTGTTGCCCTGTTTATGGCCGCCCCCAGGTGCATGGCCAGGTAACCCACTTCTTCCTCGGTAATTTTTACCCCCAGATGTTTTTCTATAATTCCTGCGGCTATCCACGCCACCCCGTATACCGAGGTGTAATTTTCTTTTATCTGCCCCAGAATCGGGTTGTGAAGGTTCATGCCGTATTTAATCCGGTTGATTACCGGCCTCAGGTGCAGTGCCAGCCCCGTCACAAGCATTTTGTCTTCGGACAGGTTCACTCCGAATATGTTCTCGGCGACTTTGATTATTTCATATACGGTATCCATCAGAGACCTGTCAAAATTTTTCATAATTTCCTCGACATTCTTTTGCTCCAGCGGGAGCCTTCTTTCAATTTTTGCCCCCAGTATATGCAGAGAGATGTAGCCTATCTCGCCCGGCGGAACCTTTACGGCAAAATCCTGCTCCAGCCTTCCGGCAATCATCCGAGCAATCCTGTACTCTTCCGTATTCGCCAGGTTTTTCAACTGCTCTTCGGACATTTTGATATCCTTTTTTTCCCTGAGTCGCCGGATGCTTATCACCAGATGAACTATCAGCGCCGTGTATGTCTCCTCAATGAAATGACAGTTCATAATCTTTTCGGCTTCGAGGATTATCCTCTCTATTCGCTGCACATCTATACCCGGGAACATTTTGACCAGCTGGATGTAATTACTGGAGTCCAGCCTGTTGTCCAGGGGTTTGATAAAATATTCATTCACAAGGCCATGCAATTCGCTGTTTTGAAGCCTGTTCATCAAAAAGTCCGCAATAGCTTTTCTCCAGCTCTCTTCCTCGCCGGCCACTTCCATACCGTAATTGGGTTTCCGCACCAGACGCAGCCCGTGTTTTGAGAGCCATTTTTCCACATTGGCAAGGTCCTTGTATATGGTCACCCTGCTTACTTCCAGGTCGTCGGCCAGTTCCTGGGTGGTTATGTTTTTATTGATCTGAAGGAGCCTGGAGATTATGTACATCTCCCTCGCATGGGGATCATGAGGATCTATCCGGTTGAGCTGATCCTTTTTCAATCTGTCCAGCAGGAGTTCCACCAGCTCCGGCGGTCCTTCAAGGTAGACCCCGTATCCCCGCTTTTTTACCAGTTTTACGTTGTATTTTGTCAGCCAATTTTGCAGCCTGTCCAGGTCCATTTGTACCGTCTTGGAAGAAACCCCGAGTTCTTTCCCCAGCTGTGCAGTGGTGACAGGCCCTTTATTGTTAACCAGAATTTTTAAAATCTCTTTCCGGCGTGATTGAGAAGCCAGCATAAACAACCCCACCTGTCGGTGCAAATGGCACCCGTATTGATAACCTTCGTCCGGTTAATACCATTTTATCACATATTTTCCCATAATTAGAAAATTATACTTCCTCAACTAAAGTATGATTTTTACCTATTTTCTTTACGACCGGCCGTGCCAAAAAACAGGGGCGCTCTGTCTTTACAGACGCCCTCAATTTTTGCAGCTTACAGTAGGCCCGTGCCGGTAAGCAGTCTGTATACCATAACCGCCGCCTGCGCCCTTGTGGCGTTTCGCAGGGGCTCAAATCTCTGCGGTGTAAGGCCCGTAACAATTCCCAATTTGTTGGCCGCCATTACGGCCTGTTTGGCCCATGGACTTATCCTGTCTACGTCTTTAAATTGAACAGCACCCGATGCCAGAGACCTGCAGTCTTTTCCGGTAATGTAACCGTAAGCTCTTATAATCATTACCGCCATCTGCTCCCGGGTTATCCCGGCGTCAGGAGCGAATCTGCCATCCCCCACACCGTTCACCAGCCCGGCTCCGGCCGCCGCCATAATACCATCGTAATACCATGCACCGGGAGCCACATCCGAAAACCGTGTCGACCCGCTTTCGCCGGCCCGGAGTCCCAGAGCGTTTACCAGCATGGTGGCAAACTGGGCGCGTGTAACCCGGCCTTCCGGCATGAACTTGCCGCCGGTCATGCCCTTAACGATGTATTTGGCAGCCATGAGCTCTATGCTTTCTCTGGCCCAGTGCCCCTGAATGTCCTCAAATGTTTTATCGTTTTCCATTACTGTGTAAAAAGAGAGGCTGCCGGTGTAAAACTCCACCATGCCGCCGGCCGGCACCGCCTTGCTGCGCCTGTATTCCCATTGACCTGTTTCTTGATTGTACCTGTATACATTCACCTTCCTGATGTCTCTTATTTTCGCCGCCTCGCTGCCTGAGTATTTAAAATATCCCTTTATTGCCTGATTTGAAAAATCGGCCACGCTGACGGATTTACCCCCGGCTTCGGCCCGGATGGATATATCCAGTACTTTGCCGATGGGATTCAGGCTGTCCTCAGTCCGCCTCGCCCTGGCCAGGAGTTCTTCCGCACCGCCGCCGGGAACCAGCCTGACCGCGATTGAAAACTGCATGTCAAGCAAACCTGTTCCCAGCTGAGAGGCAAACTTCTCTACACTCATCTCTTTGACGGGTATCGCCAGTTCTACCTTATCGTTCTTCAACGTTAACGTGACGTTTTTTGCCGACATCAATTGAACCGATTGGGCGGGTAAAATTACATTGGTCTCGTCCGCCGGTTCGTCAATGGCCAGCTGTATATTTTTTACCTGCGCGTTTTCCAGAGCCTGTTTTACGGCATCGAACCCCACATGCACATCGACTTTTGTGACGCCGCCGGCACCGCTGGATTTGCTTATTTGCAAAAGTTCGCTGATGTCTGCCGTATCCTCCGTATTTGACACAGTCTGTCCAGGGGCGGAAGTCCCGTTTTTGCCGCTTTCGCCACTGCCTCCGCCGCTGCTTTCACCGCCGTCTTCTGTCACGGTGACATTGCACGTATCGGTTTTGTTTCCGTCCACCGTTGTAACAGTTATGACCGCCGTCCCGGCGGCTCTGGCGGTCACCAGACCGCCGGCACCCACCGACGCCACGGCACTGTTGCTCGACTTCCACGTGACCCTTTTGTCCGCGGCGTCTTCCGGATATACCGTGGCTTTCAACGTCCGTGTCTGCCCCACCTTCAGAGTCAGGCTGGAGGTGTCGAGCCTTACCCCGGTTACCCTGACCGGCGGTTGTTCATGCGGTTGTTCAGAAAGCACATCTACCGATAGACTTTTATTCACAGTAAACGTGTCGGACCCCACATCGTCTCCAGCCTTTAAATAGGCGACTTCGACTTTTCCCAGTGAAATTTGGGCCCGCCCCGCACCTTTTGCCTCAAAAACAAAGGTGCACAGGGTCATATCCCCGCTGGACAGCGCGACGTCTCCTATCTTTGTAAAGGCGTAAATGACGGTGTTGCCTTCTTCTTTCTTAAGGTCAAAACCTCTTCCGGCATCCGGCAGTTCTGTTTTAACATCTTTCAGCCGCAGTTTATCCGTGTCGTAGGTCAGTGTGACTTCAAACCCGTAGAGGCTCTCTATGTCCCTGCCATCTATAACGACGTTGAATGTATCGCCGATTTTCACCTCTTCCGGGCCCGTCATTTCGAAATTCGTCCCCTGAGCCCGGGCGCCGCCCGCCGGCAGCAGACCGAACAGTAAAATAAACGCCATAAGAATTGTAAATGCCTTTCGCATACCCCTCTCCCTTCCCGGATTTTTATTTGAACACAAAACTGTCATTTAGGCTGCAATGCGTTCTTGACTAACCCCCCCTTCCTTTTACTTTTTCGCCTTCCCTGCTCATGAAGCTACGGTTTCTCAGCACCACGCCCTTTCTTTCCCGACACGACATCTTTCGACCAATTTTTTGGCAAATTATTCCTGTCTTCTGTGTAATATTCTTTATACTTTGTTAAATTCCTTTCTTTTGATAATTCCCTTTATTTTACTTATCTGTATTTAAATATGTAACAATGTCCGAATCCGTACGATTTCAGGTATTTGCCATTTTTTATATAAGCTTTCACATGGCATGGGGACTTTACACATCTGTTGCAAAGCTTATTTCACCCCGGCTGAACCTCATACTAAAGTTTTCAACTTTACGCACATATGCCTGTTGCAAAGCCTGAGTTATGCCGACCGGCACCGTTATCCCCTTCAAAGTTTGCCGCATATATACCTGTTGTAAAGCCTGTAAATCATCACCGCCGTCTCAGCTCTTGTGGCATTGCCCCTGGGGTTTATCATGTTGCCGCTGCCCTGAATGATCCCTTCCTTTATCAGGGTGGCTACCCCTTCTACGGCGTAGCCGGCCACTTGCGAAGCGTCAGCAAAGGAACTCAGGTCAGCTGCCGTTCCGGTGGTAGAAATCTTCTTTGCTACTTTCAGGGCTCTTGCCACCAGAACCATCATGTCCTGCCTGGATATCTGGGCTCTGGGATTGAAGCGGTTGTCTCCGGTGCCGGTGGCTATGCCGAGTTTCCTGGCTATCCCCACGGCTTCGTAGTAGTAGTCCGCGGGCTTTACGTCGGCAAAGTTGGTGTCTATTTCTGCCGTAAGGCCCAGGGTTTTTACCAGAAGCATCATGAAGTCCGCCCGGGTGATGTTGTTTTGGGGGCTGTATGTGGTGGCTGATGTGCCGTTGATGATGCCCTTTGAGGCCATTACTTCTATTTGTTTTCTGGCCCACGGGTAGTTTTGTATGTCGTCAAAGGTCTTTTTGACAAAGGTTACCGCATAGCTGCTGAAATGGGTTGTGGTGAAGGTGACTTTTCCTGCGGCGGGATTGTATCTTCCGCTGGGCACGGGGGTTATCCGGCCCCGGTCGTCGATGTACCATACCACTATGTGTTCGTGGTCCCGTAATTCTTCCTGTGTTGGAGTGTAGCTAATCTCTACATCCACCGGCGCATTCGGGTTGTTCCAGGATATTTCTTTTCCTCCGGATTCTGCCGTCAGTTCCACTATCGGTCTTGGGCCTATTTTCTGTCTGAGGTCTTCTTTTAGTTCTGTATTTTGTACAGACCTTATGCCGAGCCGGACGGTGGAGCCTCCAAGGTCGCCGCTCCGGAACATGTTACCCGGTACGGTCATGTTGCCTCTGGGGGTGTCAAGTTGTATTTTTATGTTTGAGTTGTGGGATAGTATTTCTGAAGGCAGTTCCACCACATAGCCGGTGGCATCTTTTACTTCGGAAACTTTAATTACTATCTTTTTTACTCCATCTTCGTCTTCTACGGCCTGTTCTATGGCTTGCTGTATGGTGTCTTTGTTTACGCTGGCATAAGCAAGACCGGTCCCTTTTTCCAGGATTGATTTTGTTTCTATAAGTACGCTTCCATCGGATTGGAGCTGGCCCGGTCCATGTGGTGTCACAGGCTTCTGAGCCGCTCCGCCTCCACCCCCACCGCTGCTTTTGGGTGTGACTGTTACGGTGCAGCTTGCAGTTTTCCCGCCGTCTTCGGTGGTGACGGTGATGACGGCTGTTCCTACGGCTTTGGCTGTCACCAAGCCGTTGTCGACGGTGGCTATACTGCTGTCGCTGGATGTCCAGGTTACGTTTTTGTTGGCGGCATCGGGCGGATATACGGTGGCTGTCAGTTTGTATGTGCCACCTACTTGCAGGCTCAGGCTGGTTTTGTCCAGTGTTACTCCGGTTACTCTTATGATTTCCGATGTTTTTGTTACGGTAAAGGTTTTGGTGTCTATGGTGGACCCTTCCCCAACTATGACCGTGTATGTTCCTTCGATGGCGTCTTGGGGAAGGGTAAATTTGTCTTCAAAAGGACTGCCTTTCAGAACATTTACATACATTACTGTTTTGTTGGGCCTTAATACTTTGACGGTGACTTCGTCCAGTGTGGTGGTGCCGGATATGGTTACTTCTTCTCCGGGTTTTTTGTCCGAAATGGGGTTCAATGTTACAGCTCCATCAGCCAGGGCGTATGCAGGCAGTAATGTTATCAGTAAGATTATGGCGGTGAGAAGGGCTGTTATTCGCTTTTTCACGGTATCATTCCTTTCTTTATGTTTTTTAGCCAGGGTGACGGCACTTTTTATCAGGTGCCGTCACCTTTTTTGGGTTATTGCAGTTCTACCGGTTCTGCCAGGCTCTTGGGTGCAGTGATGTCGCTGTTGAATTGGTCAAATACAAAGGCTTTTACTCTGTAGGCGCTGTTTTCCGGATCGATTACGTTGAAGTGGGCTATGACTTCTTCTTCTGTCAGTATGTCTTTTTCCACGGCTATTATGCTTACGGGTGTGGTGTCTTTCATGAGCTGGAAGAGTACTGCCTCTTTGCCTTCGTGGGTTGCTATGCCTTCCACGGGTTTTACTTTTACTGCAGCTTTAATGCCGGTTGCCCTGTCGAGTTTGCCGTCGGTGATGAGGGTGAAGGGTTTTTCGGGTTGTTTTTGTTCAAGGCTGTCGATGGCTTGCTGTAAGTCTGATAAGGCTTTATCTACCTGCTCCTGGGTTGCGTCAGGATCATTGTATACCGTTTTTGCCTTGCCTAAAGCCTCCTGGAGTTTCGCCCAGGATTCAGGGGTATAGTCTTCTTCGTTGAGGTTTTCTGCATATTCTATCTTTGCTGCAAGTTGAGTCCTGTCTACTATGGGCGGTTGTGGAGTGACCTGGATGGTTTTGCCTGAGGTCGCAGCCTCGATTACACCGCCTTCGGGAGCGGTGCCCAGTTCGGCTTTTGTAATCTTCACGGTGCCCGTCGCCGTATCGCCGACGTCTTTTGCTTTGAATGTTATATTGAACAGTGCTACATCATCACCTTCCATGCCCCGGGTGCTTGCCAGCAGTATTCTCACTCTGCCGGGCTCTTCTTCATACACCGCCGCTATTATTATGTCGCCGCCGGCCTCTTCGCAGGTTGTAAGTTCAAACAGGTCTTCGTCGTATTCCACCGTTATGTCTGCGGCGTATACGCTGGCGTATACAGTGTCGGTAACGCTTTTTAGTTTTATGGTTTCGGTAAATTCAGACCCCGATGTCACCGTGTCGGGTCCTGTTATCGTCACCAGAGGCGCACAGGTAACTCTGGCATCCGCCCAATCAGCGTGGTCATAGTTCTTATCGTCACCGCCATCTGTCACGACAAGCTTTAATACATTGACACCGGTTATGTCCACATCGACAGTCCTGGCTGCCATATCACCCGTCATTAAACCACTGTCCCATATTTTCTGCCCATCAGCCCAAACCTGAAATACAACAGAACCCCTATTTCCTACTTCATCGTCTATGCCAACTTGAGCGCTAAATTTAGTACATTTGCCGCCCAAATAATACTCTATTGTAGAAGGTGCGTGGGTACCCAGACCTTTAGTAAAGGTCACACCGTTTATAGTAATGGCTTTACCATCTCCCTGTTTATTTCCACCAATACTCATATCTTTTTCGACCGGCCCCCAGCCGCTTGCAGCACCAAGCCATGGTAAATCACTTAAATATGAATCTTTTGATGGCGGTGATGGCGGGACACGCACCTGGATATCTGATTGTTCCTGACCCTCAATAGACTCATCACCATATTTATAGGTGGCTATTACTTTAATATCAGCTAAGCCTACAGGAGCATCATTCGGCGGGATAACATTACAAATTAAACTAATCGATTTTCCCGCAGGAAGTTCAGGATAACCGGTGGGTGCTGCATCGCTGATAGCCCAACCGTTTGGAAGCTGTATATCAATATCAACATCCTTTATCGGTATTATGCCATTGTTGGCAAGATTAACCGTTATTTTATTGTTTTCACCCGGCGTAATAAAACCTTCGTAAGACAAAGTGAGATTTAAAGCCGGTTTTACATTGTTTACTTGATCAGGGGTTGATGGATGAACTCTGTACATTGCCACGCCATGTGGTTCTACAGTAGCGGTTATAGTACCGCTCGATGCAAAATCTGTATGTTTCCATAAATCACGGAGCACATATACAGGAGCATCGGACAAACCCAGTTCCTCAGCATTTACACTGATGGCGGCAGCCGTCTCCCCTCGATTGAAAAGCACTACTGCCCTATCTCCATTGGCCAATTCTCTGACCCACACTTCCTGGTCTCCATCATCGCGGAACTTATATCCCTGTTTCCCCAAGGGGTCCTGGTCGACCGCTATCACTTCTTTGTTCAACAATATTTCCTTTGTGGCCTCAGACATATTGCGGATGTCATTGCCCGCCAGTAAGGGAGCGGCCAGTATGCTCCAAAGGCTAAAGTGCGAACGGTACTCCGTGTCGGTCATACCGCCATTGCCGACTTCGAGCATATCAGGGTCATTCCAGTGCCCGGGCCCTGCGTATACCTCAAGACCGACTTGCCTGTCTAAAATGTTCACCATACTGCTCCAGTTATCAGATATATCACCGGTAGTACGCCACAGATGCCCTACTTCCGCGCCCCAGAGCCATGGTTTGTTAGACCCCCACTCACAAATACTAAAAACAATGGGGCGGCCGGTTTTTTTCAGGGCATCTCTCATTCTGATGTACTGTTGTTTTGCGGCGTCCACACTCGTCAAAGGGCAGTAGAACTTTATTGTATTGTCTCCTGCTTTTAAATCTACCGTTACTTCATAAGTGCGGACGGTATTCCAGTCGTTTCCTCCACCCGGCAAGTCATATCTCATGCCTTCCGCTCCATTAACGCTTACATAAAGCGGTCGCTTTTCATCGCCGTTTATATAGTAGATCGTCATTTTATAACCGCCACTTTCCGGCACATTTATTTTGTTGAATTGTACCTCACCATCGTTGTTGCCTATATAACCAACCTTGTATCCTCCGGAGCATGTACTTGAAGCACTTTTAGTTGCCCTGCCGGATATTGTATTATCGGGGGACTCGGCTTCATAAGAAAGCCGGTTGTCTCCCACCTGTATGGTTATCTTATCCAGGTCCGGCGCATAATAATAAGAGTCATCCAGACCGTTGTAACACCAGTCATATTTTAAGTAATCAACTCCCCACTCTGCAAACTTAGCCGCATCCCTCTCTTCATTGCCAAGGCTTGCTGGAAGCCCCTGGCAGGTCTTTGTACCGTTTGAAGAATAAATCCCCAGTTTTAAACCCTTGCTGTGAACGTAATCAGCTATATATTTGATGCCATGGGGAAACCTTACAGGGTCAGCCTGGAGGTCTCCGTTTGCATCTCTGGCGGGCGCCATCCAGCAGTCGTCGATGTTCACATATATGTACCCGGCGTCTTTCATACCGGACTCAACCATGGCGTCTGCCGTCTGTAGAATTAATTCCTCATTTATATTGCAGTGAAATTTATTCCAGCTGTTCCACCCCATGGGCGGAGTCAGGGCCAATCCGTCGTCGAGGGCGTACATCCTGGAAGTCAATTTATCCATTGGCCATGAAGGAAGAAACTGGGCGAATACGAGCACAAGCACCATAAGCAATACCTTAACTCTGCGCATAAAAACCCTCCTTTTTTTACTTTAAAAACTGGATATCGCACCTTCATAAATATTAATTTTTGTGAGATTTTACCATTACATCGAAGGTCTTCTCATTGATTTTGCTATGGAAGGTAGGTTGCCCACCCTCCATAGCGATTTTTTTGTCTTTTCCGATAC
>NZ_JBJYKD010000039.1:0-20380 GCF_049310025.1 Thermorhabdus hydrogeniformans
AAGTTTTTCGATCCTTTCCCGGGCGGTGAGTTTGCCGCTTTCATGCTGCTTTGCTATGCGCTTTTCGCCGCCGCCCTTTTCGATAGCCGACCGTTTTTCTTGCAGTGTTTTAAGTTTTAATTCAATTGATTCCACTGCTTTACCTCCTATCTTTATCTTTCACAGAGTTCAATTAAAACGCCTTTTGTCGCCTTGGGGTGGATGAAAGCGATTTTTGCTCCTCCAGCCCCCCTCCTGGGTTTTTCATCGATGAGGCGAACTCCTTTGGATTTCAGGTCTTCCAGGGTCTTCTCGATGTTGTCCACATTTAGGGCTATATGCTGTATCCCCTCGCCGTTTTTTTCTATGAATTTCGCTATGGGGCCGTCGGGGGCTGTGGACTCCAGCAGCTCTATTTCACTTTCGCCTACGGGAATGAAAACCGTCCTGACCTTTTGTTCCTCTACCGTTTCTTCGCCGGCGGCCTTAAGGCCTAATATGTCGGTGTACACCTTGAGGGTCTCATTCAGGTCTTTTACCGCAATGCCGATGTGGTCTATTTTTTTTATCATGTTTTCACCTCCTTCAGGAGTTTTGTTTGGATATTATCTTTTCCACGGCGGTATAGGGGTCTTCCTGTTTTGCCATTATCTTTTCGACCATGGAATGTATTTCAAAAGCTTTGTTGGTTAAAATTTCGTTTATGAGGCTGTCTTTGATGAGTTCGATGAGTTCCTGTGTTATCCTGTCCGCCCTCTTCTTTAAGAGAATGCCGTTTTGTTTCATGTATTCATAGGCTTTATATATGTTTTCTTCCAGGATATCTACGCCCTCGCCGGTGGTGGCTATGGTTTTTATGACGGGCGGGCGCCAGGAGTTTTTACTCGGGTTCAGGTCGAGCATCATCTCTATTTCGGTAACAAGCCGGTCGGTTCCGTCTTTGTCGGCTTTGTTTATCACAAAGATATCGCCTATTTCCATTATGCCGGCTTTTATCGCCTGGACGTCGTCGCCCATTCCGGGAATGAGGACCAGGATGACGACATCCGCCAGTTTTACTATATCCACTTCCGACTGGCCCACGCCCACGGTCTCTATTATTACGCAGTCCATGCCTGCGGCGTCGAGCACTTTTACAGTGTTGTATGAAGCTTTTGAAAGGCCCCCCAGGGCCCCCCTGGTGCCCATGCTGCGGATAAAGACTCCCCGGTCCAGGGCAAGGTCCTGCATCCTTATACGGTCGCCGAGAAGCGCTCCTCCGGTAAAGGGACTGGTGGGGTCTACTGCGATGATCCCCACCTTTTTGTCTCTGGCTCTGAACTTTTTGGCCAGCTGGTTTACGAGGCTGCTCTTTCCACCCCCCGGCGGACCGGTGACGCCGATAACCATGGCGTTGCCGGTGTGTTTGTGGATTTGTTTCAGGGCCTCTGTGGCTTCAGGAGCTCTTTCTTCAATGAGGGTAATGAGTCTGGCCATGCTTTTTTTGTCGCCGTTTAAAACGGATTGAATTAGATCCATTTAAAAAGAACACACCTTCCGGTTAGAATTTGACATTGGCCTTTATGAATTCGATTATTTTTGAGGTGGGAGTGCCCGGGGTGAATATCTCGGCTATGCCGGCTGCTTTGAGGCCCGGGATATCTTCGTCGGGTATGACACCCCCGCCGATCACGAGTATATCCTGGGCTCCTCTCTCTTTTAAAAGCTCTACAACCCTTGGCAGGAGAAAGTTGTGTGCGCCGGACAATATGGACAGACCTATTACGTTCACGTCTTCCTGGATGGCGGCTTCGACGATCTGTTCCGGTGTCTGTCTTAAGCCGGTGTATATGACTTCCATACCGGCGTCCCGCAGGGCTCTGGCGATTACTTTTGCACCGCGGTCGTGGCCGTCAAGACCTGGTTTGGCTATTAGAACCCTTATGGTTTTTGTTTGTGTCATTTTTTATCTCACCCCTTTATATGCTTGTGGTGGCTTTGTATTCGCCAAATACTTTCCTGAGCACATCGCATATTTCGCCAAGCGTGCAGTAACTTTTTACGCATTTTATTATGGTTGGCATGAGGTTTTCGTCGGTTCCGGCTTTTTTCTCCAGTTCTTCCAGTGCTTCTTTTACAATTATGTTGTCTCTGGAGGATTTGAGTTCTCTCAGTTTTTGTTCCTGGACCCTGCCCACTTCGGGGTCGACTTTGAGCAGCCCTTTTGGAGGTTCTTCTTGTATCTGGAATTTGTTGACTCCAACCACTATCCTTCTGCCGGATTCTACTTCCATCTGGTAGCGGTAGGCGCTGTCCTGGATTTCCTGCTGGATGAAGCCTTTTTCGATGGCTTTGACGGAGCCGCCAAGTTTGTCGATTTTGTCGATGTATTCTCTGGCCTTTTGCTCTATGGTGTTCGTCAGGTGTTCTACGTAGTAGGATCCGGCCAGGGGGTCGATTGTTTCGGTTACTCCGCTTTCATATGCTATTATTTGCTGGGTCCTGAGGGCGATTCTGACGGAGTCTTCGGAAGGAAGGGCCAGGGCTTCGTCTCTTGAGTTGGTGTGAAGCGACTGGGTGCCTCCCAGCACCGCCGCCAGGGCCTGGATGGTAACTCTTATTATGTTGTTGTCGGGCTGCTGGGCTGTGAGGGTGGATCCTCCTGTCTGGGTGTGGAATCTGAGCATCATGGATTTGGGGTCTTTGGCGCCGAATCTTTCCTTCATTATTTTGGCCCAGAGTCTCCTTGCGGCCCTGAATTTGGCTACTTCTTCAAAAAGGTCGTTGTGGGCGTTGAAGAAGAATGAAAGCCTCGGGGCAAATTCGTCTACGGTGAGGCCGGCTTTCAGGGCGGCTTCTACATAAGCTATGCCGTTGGCCAGGGTGAAGGCCACTTCCTGGATGGCGGTGGCTCCGGCCTCTCTTATATGGTATCCGCTTATGCTGATGGTGTTCCATTTGGGCATGTGGGCTGAGCAAAATTCAAATATGTTTGTTATTAACCGCATGGATGGCTGGGGTGGAAATATATATGTGCCTCTTGCAACGTATTCTTTTAGTATGTCGTTCTGGATGGTGCCGGAAAGTTTGTCCGGTGTTACACCCTGTTTTTCTGCCACAGCGATGTACATGGCAAGAAGTATTGCCGCCGGCGCGTTTATGGTCATGGAGGTGCTGACTTTGTCCAGAGGTATGCCGTTGAAGAGGATTTCCATGTCTTTTAATGAGTCGATGGCCACACCCACTTTGCCCACTTCGCCGCGGGCCAGGGGGTGGTCGGAGTCGTAGCCTATCTGAGTGGGCAGATCAAAGGCTACGGAAAGGCCTGTCTGGCCCTGGGATAGCAGGAATTTGTACCTTTCGTTGGATTCTTCAGCAGTGCCAAAGCCGGCATACTGCCTCATGGTCCACAGCCGGCCGCGATACATGGTGGGCTGAACGCCACGGGTATATGGATACTCTCCAGGAAATCCAAGGTCCTCAAGGTAATCCGTGTCCTGTACATCTAATTCTGTATACAGGCGTTCCACTTCTAAGTTGGAGTTTGTGTAAAATTTTTCGTATCTTTCCGGGAATTTGCTTAAGACTTTTTTTAATTTGGTTTCTTCCCACTCTTTCTTGGCTTCTTCAAGTTTCTCCAAATATTCTCTATTTTTTATGGGCACTTTTTTACCCTCCTTATCCTGGCCTTTAAATAATATAATATAATATTTTTTTTTTGATGGCAATAAATTATATGTGAAATATTTTACTTATTTATTAAAATCCCTCCCCGGTTAAGGGAGGGAATACCGGTTAAATCCAGCCTCTTACTTTCATGGCATCAGCTATGCGCTTTATAGAAACCATGTAAGCGGCTTCTCTCATTTTTACCTTGTAGTCTTCATGCATCTTGTAGACTTCATTGAAGGCCTTTACCATGATCCGTTCAAGGCGCTCGTTTACTTCTTCTTCGGTCCAGTAGAAATTCATCAGGTTCTGGACCCATTCGAAGTATGAAACAGTTACTCCGCCCGCGTTACACAGAATATCGGGTATTACCAGGATGCCTTTCCGGTATAGAATTTCATCGGCTTCCGGAGTCGTGGGTCCGTTGGCCGCTTCGCCGACGATCTTTGCTTTTATGTTCGGAGCGTTTTGGCTGGTTATAACGTTTTCCAGGGCTCCCGGGACTAAAATATCCACATCGAGTTCCAGCAGTTCTTCATTTGTGATGACCTTGCTACCGGGAAAACCCTTTACCGTTTTGTTCTTGGCCTTAAATTCAAGCACTTCCTCGGGATTGAGTCCGTCGGGGTTAAACGCCCCGCCTTGAGAATCGCTTATTGCGACCACCTTGCACCCCAATTCGTGCAGCAACCTAGCCGCGACTCCCCCTACATTGCCCGCACCCTGGACGGCAACGGTGGCTTTTTTAAGGTCAAGGCCAATTTTTTTTGCGGCTTCCCGTATAGTAAAAGAAGCTCCGCGGCCGGTTGCTTCGGGTCTGCCGAGGGACCCGCCTAAAATAATTGGCTTACCTGTGACGACTCCCGGAGTGTTATATCCTCTTAAAGTGCTAAATTCGTCCATGAACCACGCCATTACCTGCGCATTCGTATATACATCGGGAGCGGGGATGTCCTTTTCCGGTCCTATAATTGGGCTTATGGCTTTGAAATAGCCGCGGGCGAGTCTTTCAAGTTCGCCTTTCGACAGTTCTTTTGGGTTGCAGATGACTCCGCCTTTGCCGCCGCCATAAGGTATGCCCACAACGGCGCACTTAAAGGACATCCATGCGGATAATGCTTTGACTTCGTCCAGAGAGACGTTCGGATGGAATCTTACACCACCTTTGGCCGGTCCGATGGCTGTGCAGTGTTGAGAGCGGTAACCTATGAAAGTTTTTGTTGTTCCGTCGTCCATTTTTACCGGGATTGAGACCACCAGCACCTTTTCCGGTTCCTTAAGGATTTCGTATACGGATTCTTCCAATCCCAATTTTTCGCAAGCAAGTTTGATTTCACGGCGTACACTCTCAAATGGATTCAGTGTTTCCGCCATAAAAACTCCCCCTCAAAAATTAAAATTTTGTTCTTGAAATCAAATATTTAGATGAAACTTAGCATTTCACCCTCCCCTCCCAAATAATTTTAAATACCCTCTCCGAGTTCGAAACCTGCATACAGAGCTTTTCTGTTTAAATCTTCGGTTCCTTTTGGTACCCTATCAAGAACAGCCTTTTCTATAGACATTTTGGATACCACCCTGGTAACTGCGGTTAGAACGCCAAGGGCTACGATGTTGGCGACGATGATTTTACCTGCCCTGTTTTGAGCAGTCTCCAGGATGGGTATATTCAGAACCTTGTACGGGGATTCCGGTTTTTTAATGCTGGAATCTATTAATATTAATCCGTCGGGTTTCAAGTTGTCTTTATATTTAAGCAGAGCTTCTTCTGTTAACGCCAAAAGGATATCGGGTTTTGTCACTTTTGGGTAATCTATTTTCGAATTGCTGATGATGACTTCTGCCCTGCTGGCACCGCCCCGGGCCTCGGGGCCATACGATTGGGATTGTACCGCGTTTTTGCCGTCCAGTATGGCCGCTTCGGCCAGTATGATGCCGGCCAGAATCAAGCCCTGGCCACCGGAACCGCTTAACCTGATCTCCATTCTTTCCTCCATTTTTTACATTCCCCCTTGAGCCCTTTCGATGACTTTGGAGTATTCTTCCGTATACTCGGGAGCGTGGTCTTCGAAAAATTCTCCAATCAAGATTTTCCCCTGCAATTCTTCCTTTGATAATTTTTCGGCGGATTTTATGGGAATGGCAGCATCTTTAATGAATTCCATCATTTTAACGGGATTACCCAGTTTATTTTTTCTTCCGAAATACGTCGGGCAAATGCTGACCGCGTCTATCAAAGAAAATCCTTTGTGGGTTATGGCCTTTTCTATCAATTTTATAAGCTGGGGGACGTGATAAACGGTTCCCCTGGCCACATAGGTGGCGCCTGCAGCCTGGGCCAGCTTGCAGAGGTCAAAACTTCTGTCTATGTTCCCGTAAGGTGCGGTGGTGGCATAAGCTCCCTTTGGAGTCATGGGAGAATATTGCCCGCTGGTCATGCCGTATATGTTATTGTTAAAAACTATGGTGGTGATATCTATGTTCCTCCTGGCGGCATGTATAAAATGATTTCCACCGATGGCCGCGCAATCTCCATCGCCGGTCAAGACAATCACCTTTAAATCAGGATTTGCAAGTTTTATGCCAGTGGCAAAAGCCAGCGCACGGCCGTGAGTTGTGTGAAGTGTATTGAAATTCATGTATCCCGGCGCCCTTGAAGAACAACCGATGCCGGATACTATGCAAATTTTTTTCTGCTCCAGTTGAAGATTATCAATAGCGCGAACCACGGCGCCCATTATAATTCCGTTCCCGCACCCGGGGCACCAGATGTGGGGTAGTTTTTCTGTTCTGAAATATTTTTCTAGTTTTTTACGCACGCCCCGCCACCTCCTTGACTTTAGCTATAACTTCATCGGGTGTTATCAGTTCTCCGTTGTATTTATTTAATCCTGTCACGTTGAATTTGCCCGCAGCTGAAGCACGGACGCTTTCCACCAATTGCCCAAAATTCATCTCCGCTACAATTAGATTTTTGACGCATGAAGGCATCTCATTTATCGCCTTCTCGGCGAATGGCCATATGGTCTTTAACCTCAGCATGCCGACTTTTTGCCCTTCCTGCCTTAATAGGTTGACAGCCCTTAAGACCGATCTTGCCGTGGAACCGAAGGAAATCATGACGATTTCGGCATCTTCCGTAAATGCGGTTTCATAATCCACAATATCATCAACATTGTCATATATTTTTCTCATGAGTCTGTTAATCAGATTTTCCGTCACTTTGGGATTTGTAGATGGAAAACCTGTGATATCGTGAATTAAGCCCGTAACGTGGAAAGGCTTACCTTCACCAAAACTTGCCATGGGCGGTATTCCGTCGCCGTCATAGTCCTCATACGGATTGTATTCTTTAATCGAGGGATCGGGTTTTTTCCTGTTTATTATTTCTATTTCCGAAGGATCGGGCAATTCCACCTTTTCCCTCATATGTGCTACAACTTCGTCCATTAACAAAATGCAGGGAACCCGGTATTTTTCCGACAAATTGAAAGCTCTGATTGTCATGTCGTAAACTTCCCTTACATACGAAGGGGATAAAACTATAATCGGGTGATCGGCATGGGTTCCCCAGCGCGATTGCATGACATCACCTTGAGCGGGCAAGGTGGGTAAACCGGTGCTGGGGCCTCCCCGCTGGACGTCTACGATGACGCATGGAACTTCGGTAAGTGCGGCAAAACCTATGTTTTCCTGTTTTAATGAAAAACCGGGCCCGCTGGTGGCGGTCATGGCTTTGAGGCCGGCCAGGGAAGCGCCTATTACCGCTCCCATGCTGGCTATTTCGTCTTCCATTTGAATGAATTTGCCTCCTACCTTTGGAAGTTTTTCTGCCGAAAGCTCGGCTATCTCGGTGGAAGGCGTTATGGGATAACCGGCGTAAAACCGCATACCTGCAGCTATAGCCCCTTCTACGCAGGCTTCATTGCCCTGCATTAACCGGGCTTTGCTATTCATCGTCTTCACCTCCAACCACAATTGCGTATTCCGGGCATCTGAGTTCGCACAACATGCACTTTATGCATGCATCCGAATTAACCACAACGGGTTTGCCGCTTTCCGATGAAAAAACTTTTTTAGGGCAAAAAGCTATACAGATGCCGCATCTTTTGCAAACCTTCTCGTTGATTGAGATTTTAAAAGTTTTTTCTGACACCCTATCACCTCTAATCTTATTTCATATGCTTTTTTAAAATAGCGGATTTTAGAAAGTTAATTGACCCCAAATCGGGTACAAAAATAAATTCAATGACATTTTTTTGTCCATCAGCAAAGCACAGCACGTCTTTTTTTCTGCCGGGAGAAGTTATTATTGCATCAGCGCTTTCTACAAATGTTTTAACATCATCTGAATCAGTTGATGTGCACACCTTTATATTGTTAAAGGATAATCCTGCATCGGAAATCGCCTTCTTTACTTTATCGGCAAAATTTTGAGAAATGCACAAAATACCTATCGAGTAGTTTTTTGGAATCCTGGCAATTTTGATTATACTTTCGAGCTGCGGGTTAAGGGCGATTGGCAGGATCTCAATTTCTTTATTTTTTATTAAAGACTTGACTTCATCCACATGAAAAAAAGTTGTAACCACAAAATCAGAAGACTTGAGTTTTTGGTTAAACTCTTCTACGTTTCTTTTAAAGTCCTGTAACAATACCGGTATTATGGATATTCCGGAACCAAGTTCCAGCTCTTTGGAGAAATAATCCAATTGTTCCCTGTTACATTCTATAAAAACAAGTTCCAGCTTGTGCAGTTGGTTGATATATTCGTTTACCCGGTTTTTGCAGAGCTCCAGAAAATCGTTTAAACCGATTTCCAGATCAAGGGCCTTTTCTATGCAGCTGTCAATGGCTTTAATTATCTCCAATATGCCGTTTTTTTCCTTCAAAGGTTTTTTAATTACAAAAGTTCCTCTTCCCTGGTGGGATGATAAAATACCCTCTCTTTGCAGTTCCTTATAGGCCAGGCTTACGGTTTTTCTGCTCACTTCCAGTTCCCTGGCCAGTTCCCTTTCTGGGGGCAGCTTATAACCTACCCCCCATTTTTCTTCACTGATGTTCTTTTCTATATAATGTTTTATCTGAAGGTACAGAGGCGTTTTGTCGGCTTTAAACTGAATCATTTTTCTTCTCCCAGTCCAGAGTATTGGCTCCTTTAGTAATCCAATTGCTGTTTTTCACATTTTATTATATTCTACAAACTCAGGAAAAATCCTGCTGGTTTTAACGAAAAAAATAAAAAAATATGCCAATTATAAATATTGGCTTATTGTATACATTAACCCTTATATACAATTATATGTGTTTTAATTTTTTAAGTTCACGAACGCATTCAAAGGAAGCGTCAACGGTACCTAAAAGCAGGGGGCATTCGCCGTGACTGTCGGACCCGCCCGTTATCGTCAGACCGCGGCTTGAGGCAAACTTAATAAAATAGTCAGTTTGTTGTTTACTGTGATCTTTGTGGTAAGCTTCAACCCCCATTATGCCGTATTCTACCAATTGGTCTATTATTTCTTTTTTCTCTAGAAGCCCCGGGTGTGCCAGCACCGGTATACCTTCGGCTTTTTTGATGATATCCACCGCATCAAAAGGTGTTAATTTTTCTCTGGGGACATACGCGGGCCTGCCAGGATTCAAATACTTCTCAAAAGCATCTTCTATAGAATCCGCATAGCCATTTTCGACTAAAACCGCCGCTATGTGCGGCCTACCTATTGAAGGTCCCCTGGCTTTTTTTCTTACATTTTCAAAAGACACGTTTATATCCATTTCTTTTAGTTTTTCTACGATAGTCATTGCTCTTTTAACTCTTTTTGCCTGAAGGTTTTGCAGCACACCTTTTAAATAGCTGCCTTTGTAGTCTATATAATACCCGAGAATATGGACTTCCTCATCATTATAATAAGAGTTTATTTCTATCCCGGGAATAACCTCCATGGCCGGAAACTTTTTCGCCTGCTCTACGGCTTCGGGGATTCCATCGGTGGTATCGTGGTCTGTAATGGCAATGGCCTTCAGATTAAGACGGTGGGCTTCGTTTACCACCTGACCCGGCGTAAGCAGTCCATCGGAGAAGACAGTATGTATGTGCAGATCTACTTTCATCGTTACCTCCGAATTCATTTTACTTTTATTTTATCCTTAGGCTACGATTTAATTACAAAATTATAAAAAAGCCTGTTTTTCAGAAAACAGGCTTTTCGGCCAAATTATAATATTACCTCGGCTCAACGATAAGTTTCATGGCGGTTCTTTCTTCACCGTCTATCTCAATATCGGTAAAAGCTGGAATGCATATTAAGTCCATCCCGCTTGGAGCCACAAACCCCCTCGCAATGGCAACGGCTTTCACGGCCTGGTTCAACGCTCCGGCACCGATGGCCTGGATCTCAGCCCCTCCTTTTTCCCGTAAAACCCCCGCTAACGCTCCGGCAACCGAATTGGGATTGGATTTGGCCGATACTTTTAATACTTCCATTGTTTAGACTCCTCCCTGCAAAAATTGCTTTATATGTTATTTTATTCTATCTTTTGGGAGAAAGTCCTTGTTTTTTTAGCTATTTTTTTAAAAAAATTTTTAAAAAAGCTTAATTCTCTCTGAAATTAATCCGTTTAATACTTACAGCCTTACCGGAAGACTCATCAATATCGACCACTATACCGTTAAACTGAACCGGACCTCTGGCCACTTCAAATCTAACCGGAAGTTGAGTCAGAAATTTTTGAATGACCTTGTCTTTATCAATACCGAGAATGGAATCCGAAGGCCCGGTCATGCCTACATCGGTGATATAAGCCGTGCCGTTGGGGAGGATCCTTTCGTCAGCCGTCTGGACATGAGTGTGGGTACCGGCCATGAGAGAAACCCTTCCGTCAAGATACCATCCCATAGCTATTTTTTCCGAGGTGGCTTCTGCGTGAAAGTCCACAATGATAATGTTTGTGTGCTTTTTAAGTTTTTCAATTTGAATGTCGGCGCATCTAAAAGGGCAGTCCAGAGAGTTCATAAATATCCTGCCGGAAAGGTTCAATATTCCAATGGATAGCCTTTCCAAGCTGACCAATTGACATCCCCTGCCCGGCGTACCTTCCGGGTAATTGGCCGGCCTTACCATCCTGGTTTCCTCTTCTATGAAATTAAATACGTCTTTGTTGTCCCAGACGTGATTTCCCATTGTGAAAAAATCTATACCGCTTATAAACAGTTCTTCTGCAATCTTTTTTGTAATGCCGTTGCCGCCTGCGGCGTTTTCGCCATTGGCTATCACAAAATCTATTTCATGCTCCTTTCTAAGGGAAGGCAATTTTTCTCTTATTATGTTTCTTCCAGGTCTGCCTACGATATCACCTATCATCAGCAATTTCAAACTATTCAACTCCCATCCGTGATAAAATTAATATCAGTCTTTATCAATTTTGCAAAAAAAGTGCGCTGTTTGCGCACTTTATTTTGCATATTCCGTGGCTCTGGTTTCTCTTATAACATTGACTTTTATCTGGCCGGGATATTCCAGTTCTTCTTCTATTTTTTTTGCTATATTTCTGGCTATTTCAATTGCCCCCAGGTCATCCACGTCTTCGGGCTTGACCATTATCCTGATTTCCCTTCCCGCCTGAATTGCGTATGACTTTTCAACACCATGGAATGAATTGGCAATTTCTTCAAGTTTTTCAAGCCGTTTTATATAGGCTTCCAAAGTTTCGCGCCTGGCGCCGGGGCGAGCAGCGGATATGGCATCAGCGGCCTGTACCAGTATGGCTTCAATTGACCTGGGTTCCACATCGTTGTGATGAGCCGCAATGGCATTTACAACTTCCTGAGATTCTCCGTATTTTTTCGCTATCTCAGCTCCCACCAGCGCATGTGGACCTTCAATGTCTTGGTCCACGCTTTTGCCTATGTCGTGCAGCAAACCCGCTCTTTTTGTAAGCTGGACATCCACACCCAGTTCCGCCGCCATGGCCGCAGCCAGATGAGCCACTTCTATAGAGTGGTGCAGTACATTTTGTCCATAACTGGTCCTGAATTTAAGTTTGCCGAGATATCTAATAAGGTCACTGTGCAGATTGTGAATGCCGGTATCAAAAGTGGCTTTTTCGCCCTCTTCCCGTATGATGTTTTCAACTTCCTTCTGAGCTTTTTCCACCATTTCCTCTATCCTTGCGGGGTGTATTCTGCCGTCAAGTATTAGCTTTTCCAGGGCGATTTTCGCCACCTGTCGTCTAATGGGGTCAAATCCTGATAAAATCACCGCCTCGGGTGTGTCATCTATTATCAGATCAATACCGGTGAGGGTTTCAAGAGCCCTTATATTTCGCCCCTCTCTGCCTATAATCCTGCCTTTCATTTCATCGTTGGGCAAAGTCACAACGGACACCGTAGTTTCCGCCACCTGGTCTGCGGCGCATTTCTGGATTGCGTAGGATATTATCTCCCTTGCACGCTTTTGAGCCTCTTCTTTTGCCTGGGTTTCGATTTCTTTTATCATCATGGCGGCATCGTGGCGTATTTCATCTTTAATCTTGTTCAACAAGAATTCCTTGGCTTCTTCGCTGGTCAGACCGGAAATGCGCTCGAGTTCCGCCACCTGGCGGGAATACAATTCGTTTATTTTTTCATGGAGCTGGTTTATGTCCGCTTCTTTTTTGGCAATGGCCTCTTCCTTCTTTTCTATTGCCTCAACTTTTCTGTCCAATGACTCTTCCTTTTGAACCAGTCTTCTTTCAGCTCTCTGCAGTTCGTTTCTTCTTTCCCTGACTTCCTTTTCAAAGTCGTTTTTTATTTTTAAAATTTCTTCCTTGGCTTCTAACAGAGCTTCTCTTTTTATGGATTCCGCTTTCTTTTCTGCTTCCTCTATTATCTTTTTGGCGGATTCTTCCGCCGAATTTATCTTGGCTTCGGCTATATATTTCCTGATGAGGTAGCCGGCAGCCAAAGTTACTAATCCTGTGATTACGGTTACAGCAATGCTTACAGGGTTAATATTTATTCACCTCCCGTCTGTAAATTAAAGTCAATAAAAGAATAAAACCGAGGGGAACTCGGTTTTATTAAATAGAGAAAACTCTAGTTTAATTTAAATTCGTGCCCCCATATCCAGCAGGATTACTCTTAAAACAAAATTTCACATCAATCTAATTTTATACTTTTTTGACAGTCATGTCAAGGAAAACTAAATCATGGTTAATCATGGGTTGTCATCTAAATTTTGGCTTTTTTCCGGTTCGGGTTTTACTAAATTATACTTTTCCTTCACCTTCTGTTCTATTTTCTTCAATACATCCGGGTGTTCCTTAAGGTATTGCTTGGCATTTTCCCGGCCCTGGCCTATCCTTTCTTTTTCATAGGAATACCATGCCCCGCTTTTCTGTATAATGCCTTCCTCGGCGGCGAAATCGAGCACGCAGCCTTCCCTTGAGATTCCCTCGCCGTATATAATGTCAAATTCCGCCTGTTTAAAAGGAGGAGCCACTTTGTTTTTAACCACTTTGACTTTGGTCCTGCTGCCCAGCATCTCTTCGCCCTGCTTTATGATTTCACTCTTTCGCACTTCAAGCCGCACGGAAGCATAAAACTTCAACGCCCTGCCTCCGGGGGTAGTCTCCGGGTTGCCGAACATTATTCCGACCTTTTCTCTGAGCTGGTTTATGAATATGGCCACGGTCTTGGATTTGCTTATGGCTCCGGCCAGTTTTCGCAGAGCCTGCGACATGAGCCTCGCCTGAAGTCCCACATGGGCGTCTCCCATTTCACCGTCCAGCTCGGCTTTCGGGACTAAAGCCGCCACCGAGTCAATCACTATCACATCCACCGCCCCGCTTCTTACGAGAGCTTCGGCTATTTCCAGGGCCTGCTCGCCGGTATCCGGCTGAGAAATTAATAAATTATCCGTATCCACACCCAGTCTTTTGGCGTAAACGGGGTCAAGAGCGTGTTCGGCGTCGATAAAGGCCGCCGTGCCGCCGGCTTTTTGAGCCTCGGCCACAATGTGAAGCGCCACCGTTGTCTTACCCGAGGATTCCGGGCCATATATTTCCACTATTCTGCCCCTCGGAACTCCGCCAACCCCCAGGGCGATGTCGAGGGGCAAGGCGCCGGTGGATATGACTTCCACATTAAATCTGGACTGTGCTTCACCCAATTTCATTATTGAACCTTTGCCAAATTGCCTTTCAATCTGCGCAAGGGCCATTTCCAGGGCTTTTTGTTTCTCTATCATATTTCAATACCCTCCAAACGTATGTTCATATTTAATTATATAAACAATTTTTGCTGAAGTCAAATTAATTACTCAAAGAGCATGTAAAGACATCAGTGTATACCGGTCCGTCCCTGAACAGATCACTTTTTAACAGATGTATCTCGCTTGCCGCAAAAGAAGCGCTGAAATCATGTACCTCGAAAATTGCAGGCTTCAAATCAGCGGGGGTTTTGACCCGGCCGATGGTCAGGTGAGGCAAAAAAGGTTTTTTATCGTAAGTCAGGCCGAGATTATCCAGTTCAGCGTCTATATCCTTTTTAAGGTTATACAAGGGGCGAGATTTCTGGACGCCTATCCAAATAACCCGCGGATATTTTCGATCTGGAAAACATCCAAAACCTGAAAGCCTGATTGTAAAAGCTTTATGCCTACTGGAAATCTTTTTCATCATATCACATAGAGGAGAGATTTTATCCATGGGGGTTTCGCCCAGAAAAGCGAGGGTTAAATGGAGGTTGTCCGGCTTTACCCACTTTATGCCGATATGATGTAAAAACATCCGTTTTAGAAATTCAAATATCTCTTGCTTTATTTCAGGGTCAATGTCAATGGCCAAAAAAGCCCGTATGCTGTTCATTAGGTTTTGCCTCCTGAAAGCGGCAGTAATACGGCAGCTGTGAAGCCTTTTATGCACTTTTGAGCATTTAATCACCCGAATCCTGCAGCTTTTTTCGCACGAGATGCAGTGCGGCATCCGCCGACCGTTCTTTTATATCTATCCTGTCTCCACTGAAGATGTGTTTTTCCGCACAAGAGGAATCCGAATCCGCGTATCCAATATATACCAGACCCACCGGTTTTTCGAGAGTTCCACCATCCGGCCCCGCTATGCCGGTTATGGAGACTCCTATATCGGTGCGGGAAGTCAGTCTAATACCCCGGGCCATTTCTACGGCTGTCTGCTCGCTTACGGCGCCGAATTTTTCAAGGGTTTCCTTCTTTACGCCAAGCAATTCAAGTTTGGAATTGTTGCTGTAACTTACAACACCCCGTTCAAATTGTTTTGAAATCCCCGGTATGTTGGTTAATTTGTGGGCCAGGAGTCCTCCGGTGCACGATTCGGCCACGGCAATGGTCTTATTGTATTTGAAGAGCAGGCGGGCCACAATCTCTTCCACGGTTTCATCATCGTAGCCGTAAAGATAGCGGCCGACCCTCCTCTTAATCTCTTCCTCCAGAGGCCTGATTAACTCGTTTGCTTTTAAAAAATCATCGGCTTTGGCGGTAAGCCTCAGGGTAACTTCCCCTTTTTTTGCGAGAGGCGCTATGGTGGGATTTGACTGGTTGACCAGTAAGTCTTTTATCGTTTCTTCCAGCTGGGATTCGCCTATGCCGTAAAATTTCATGACCCTGGAATAAATGGTTTTGCTGCTCCACTTTGAAAGATATGGGATTACGGTGTCCCTCAGCATGGGCTCCATTTCATAAGGGGGACCGGGTAACATTACGATTATCCTGCCTTTGTAATTTAGCAAAACTCCCGGTGCGGTGCCTTTTTTGTTCAATATCGCCGTTGCCCCTTCAGGGATTAAAGCCTGCTTGTAATTGTTCTCCGTCATGTGCCTGCCTCTTGCGCTAAAGAAACTCTTTATTCGTTCTAGAGAATCTTCGTCGACCTTAAGAGGCAAACCAATATATGAAGCTATAGTTTCCTTTGTAAGGTCGTCCATTGTGGGGCCCAGGCCGCCGGTTGTTATGATCACATCCGAGCGCCCAAGCGCCTCCTTAAACACCTCAATTATTCTATCCCTGTTATCCCCTACACACGTATGAAAATAAACGTCAATCCCTATTTCCTGTAAGGCTCTGGAGATTATCTGGGCGTTTGTGTTGGCGATTTGACCCAGTAACAACTCCGATCCCACCGCAATGGTTTCCGCTTTCACAACCATCACCTTCAAAAATAGCATTATATTAATTTTAATTCGTTTTTTTTATCGATATCCCTTTTTTTCCCGGAAAAATTTTTTTATGCCACCTCGGATTTTTTTAAAAAATTCCTGAAGGTATTCCCGTCAATTTTTTCATTTTCGATCAGGTAATTTACAATGTCTTCAAGGATATCTTTATTTTCTCTTAATATCCGTTCTGCCACTTTTTTCTGAAATGCAATAATATTTGAAACTGCCCTGTGAAGTTCTTTTGGCGGCAGGGAGTCTCTATCAACCACACCCAGTTCCGACATGCCCGCAAAAATCATTTTCCTGGCCAGATCCACAGCCTGCTCAAAATCATTGGTTGCGCCGGTGCTATTTTCGCCAAAAATCAATTCTTCGGCTGCCGCCCCGGCCAGGGCCACCGCAATCTGAGACTCCAGGTACTTTTTTGTGTAAAGGTACATATCGTCTTCCGCTTTCTGTCTCATATACCCCAGGGCGTGGCCTCTTGAGGTGATCGTGATGGTGGAAACCGAATCCGGGTTAAAATGTTCGCTCACCAGGGCATGTCCACTTTCATGGACCGCAATGCGCCTGCGCTCATCATCGGAGGGTTTTCTTTTCAATTTTTCTCCCATTATGACCTTATCGATGGCCTCAATGAAGTAATTCTGGGAAATTTCCTTTTTCTTCGCCCTCATCGCCAGTATGGCCGCTTCATTACAAAGGTTCTCCAGGTGTGCCCCTGAAAACCCGAAAGTTTCTTTTGCAATCTGTTCCAGATCCACGTCCTTTGCAAGTGGCTTATCCTTGGTGTGAAGTTTTAAGATTTCGAGCCTCCCGTCCTTGTCGGGAAGGTCCACTTTGACGATTCGATCGAATCGGCCGGGCCTTAATATGGCCGGGTCAAGGATGTCCGGCCTGTTTGTAGCCGCAATAACCAGGATATTGATATCATCATTGGACGAGATGCCGTCCATTTCTACCAGCAACTGATTCAAGGTCTGGTCGTATTCCAGGTGCCCGGTATTTTTTCCCCTGGTGCCGGCTATAACCTCGATTTCATCGATGAAAATTACACCGTGTTTTTTAAACGCCTTCCTGGCAAGATTTTTTGCGCTGTCGAATAACTGTCTTACGCGCTGAGCGCCCACACCGGCGTACATTTCAATAAACTCGCTGCCCGATGCTGATATAAAGACGGAATCAATATATGCCGCCGCGGCTTTTGCCATGAGGGTTTTCCCGGTGCCCGGGGCCCCGGTCAGGAGAATACCGCGCAATGGCCGGATGCCCATTCTTTTCACTTCTTCATAATTCTTTATAAAATCCAGAGCTTCCAGCAGTTCGTTTTTTGCCACATCCTGACCGCCGATCTGATCAAAGGTAATGCTGTGATCGCCGGTAATTATTCTAGAAGGGTTTTTAATAAACCTGCCTTTATCCAGCAAATTGTAAAATATATAAACAGAAGCCAGCATGATTAACAACGGCAATACATTAATTCCGTTCAAGGACAGGTATACGGCAAAAGCTATTGCTATGCCGATGGCCATCTCCGCAAGCATTATTTCTCCCCTCCCGAAAGTTCCGTTCTTTTCACCACATCATAAAAGTGATGTTCGCCGTGTTTTATTTGTAAATAAAGATTTCTGGTGTCTAAAAACACTTTGATATCTACATTTTCTCTTGACCGGATATCATCGAGTTTATCTTTCATTTCAGTGTAATTTCCCGTCTGAAGAGCTTCAAAAATAATAAATTGAATTCTTTCACTGTACAATTCTTCAATCAAACGATCGGGCTGGCTTAAAATCTTCACCGAAAAGGGCCGGCCTTTCAAATGATAGTCTATCGTATCGTAAACATCGTTGTAAACCCACATCAGATTGTCAATGTCTTTAAATTTGAGAAACACCGTTATTTTTGTTCTTTCTTTTTTTATATCAACTGCTTCCACATAAGGTTTTTTTAAAACGGTGTTTACCAGCGATTTTTCAACCGTGTATTTTGAGTAAATCCACTGGCCGGTGAGCATCAGCGACAATGAGATTGTCGCTATAATTATAATCCTTATAATTTTTTCCTTATTGAAATCCAAAATCGTTTCACCTCATATTAGTTTACATAAAATAATTATAGCATATTTAATCTCGAATTGTCCGGTAAAGAAAAAAGGCATTTACTGGAAATGCCTTTTACACTTTTAAGGATTCCCGGCCACAATAAACCAGAGATTGAACTTATCGCTCTTCGACAGCCTCTCCCACAAGGTCGTAATCATACGTTTGAAGAATCTTAACGGGGTATACGTTTCCCGGCCGGCAGTTGGGGCCGTAGAAACTCACCACCCCATCCACAAAAGGGGCGTCCCTTTCCGAACGACCGATAAAAAGGTTGGTTTTCCGGTCGAGACGCTCCGCCAGTACGCGGATCACCTTCCCCCTCAACCCGGCGTTTTTTGTGCCGGATATGGTCCGCTGGAGTTGCATGAGCTTGCGATATCTGTGATTTTTTATTCTTTCCCGTATTTTGGGTTCTATATTTGCGGCGCGGGTCCCTTCTTCTTCGGAATACTTGAATGCCCCGACCCGGTCAAATTGATATTGTTTTACAAAATCCAATAGCTCTTCAAACTCGCGTTCGGTTTCCGAAGGAAAACCCACAATAAACGTTGTTCTCAGGGCGATATCCGGAATCTTGTTTTTTATTCTTTCTATAAGGCGTTTTATAAAGCGGCTGTCCGTCGGCCTGTTCATGAGTTTTAAAATGCGATCGTTTATGTGCTGCAAAGGGATATCCAGGTACTTTGCAATTTTCGGGCCGGATTCAATCAAATCCAGCAGACCGTCGTCAATATTGGTGGGGTAAGCGTATAAGATCCTTATCCAGAACTCACCCTCTATTTTTATAAGTTCCTCCAGCAGTCGAGAAAGCGCCGGTTTTCCGTAAATATCCACCCCGTAGTTTGTGGTATCCTGGGCTACCAGGTTTATCTCCTTGACCCCATCGGATACAAGCATTTCAACTTCTTCTTTTATGGCTGCAATCTCCCTGCTCCTGTAAGGTCCCCTGATGAAGGGAATGGCACAGTAAGAGCAGTGGTTGCTGCAGCCTTCAGCTATCTTCACAAAAGAAATATAAGGGTAAATCCTTACGCGGTTTTTTATGTCAAAATTTACAAAGTTGCTGTTTTCGGTAAGGTTAACCTTTGAGCCGTTTAACCTCTGTATTACTTCATGGATTCTGTAAAATTCGCCCGTACCCACAACGGCATCCAGTTCGGGAATTTCTTCAAGCAATGTTTCTTTGTAGCGCTGGGCAAGGCAACCGGTGGCTATGAGCAATTTACAATTTCCGGTGTTTTTGTACTGCGCCATTTCCAAAATTGTATCTATAGATTCCTGCTTTGCAGATTCAATGAACCCGCAGGTGTTAACAATAATTACATCCGCATCTTTTTCTTTGTTGGTTATAACATAATTATGCTTCTTTAATATCCCCAGCATAAATTCCGAATCCACTAAATTTTTATCGCAGCCAAGGGAAATCAGACCAACTTTTACCGACACTTTTGACCTCCAAAACATGATTTAATACTTTATTAGTATACATGCTTTGGCGTTCAATGTAAAGGTATTGAAGATAAAAAGGAGAGCGTCTACTCTCTCCTTTTGAAAACAAAATTTCTCACATCTCCTCCGGGAATTCCCAGATCGTTCCCGCTTACTATGAATTTAATCACCTTCGGTTTGCCGGCCCTAATCACCAGATTATCTTCTGCCTCCCATGTTCTGGCCTCTCCTGCTTTAAGTATGCCTTCATATTCGAAGGAACCATCCCTTTTTACGGATACCCAGCACCTGTCGCTCAAAACTTCCAGTGTAACTTTTATTTTTTCGGCGTCTACCACATAGGCGGTCTCTGCCGCGGTATCCGCCACAAGTTCCACCGCCGGCGGCTTGAGATCGTTCGCGGCATCCCCGTCGGGTGTGTTGGGTGAGGTTACGGGAGCTGGGGGTGCGAGGGCGTCCGTTTCTGGAGTTTTGTGAGCATCTTCTTTTATTGGTGGGGGGGTTGTATCCTGAACCGGCCGGCTTATCCTAAATGACAGAAAACCAACGAGCAGTATGACGGTTACTGCTGCAAGGATAACTGGTGGAGTGAGAAATATTGAGACTTTTTTTGTATCAATCTGATGGGTTTTTGACGGCATTTCCTGTGATAATTGTTCGATGGATTCACTCTGGGCAGAGTCGCTTTTAGTTACCTTTTTGTACTGTGCCACCACGGAATTCGGGTCTAATCCTACCGCTGCGGCATAGCTCCTTAAAAAGCCCTTTATGTAAACACTTCCGCCGGGAATTGAGGAAAAATCACCGTCTTCTATGGCCTTCAGATACTTTATGCGTATCTTGGTTTCCATGTGAATTTGCTCCAGAGTAATCTTCCTTTTTTCCCTGACATCTTTCAGCCATTTTCCAAGTTCTGCCGCATCTTTTATTTCTTCCATCTCTTGAGTCAATTTAACACCTCCTCGTATAATATATTTAGTAAATCAAACTTATTCAAATTCCAGTTAAACATGGACCTTGAAAACTAAATATA
>NZ_JBJYKD010000040.1:0-19866 GCF_049310025.1 Thermorhabdus hydrogeniformans
TTAAGGTGACATTTTCATGCGATAATTAACCGCGTTTTGGCCTATTTTTAGGTGACATTTTTAAAAGATATTGACACCCTTATTTTTATTTGAGCAAAATCAAAAGCCGGCGGGATAGGCAACGCCGGCGTTAAAAGATTATACGGAAGGGCGATATTGCCTTAATTTACAATTGCCGCAGCATATTTTCCAGGGATTTTCCGGTTTCCACATACTTTTTATAAAGGGCTTCATATTTCTCAGCATTGGCCGGATCGGGCGTAAATATCTTCGAATACCCGCAGCCCATTTTTTGCTGGGCTTCCTCAACTGAAGCGTACAGGCCGGCCGCCACCGCTCCGAACATGGCGGCTCCCAGGGCGCAGGCCTGTTCGGAAGCCGCCACTTTTATAGGCATATTGAGCACGTCGGCGGTCACCCGCATCACGAAATCATTTTTCTTGGCTATACCGCCCAGAGCAATTACCTGTTCTATTTTTATTCCTTCTTCCATAAATCTTTCGTTTATGGCTCTCGCCCCGAAGGCGGTAGCCTCCACCAGAGCCCTGAATATTTTGGGAGCGGTGGTGCCGAGAGTAAGGCCCAGAACGCCCCCCTTCAGCATCTGGTCGGCATAGGGGGTGCGGCGCCCGTTCAACCAGTCCAGGGCCAGAAGGCCCGTAGCCTCTACAGGAATTCCCGCTGCCTCCCGAGTCAGTCGTGGGAGCATTTGGTCCCTTATTTCGCGGCACAGATTCTCCGCAGTGACTTTATCGACGATGGAAGTGCCGGCCAGAATCGATTCCACAGGCCGGCAGAGCAGGTTTCTGAACCATGCGTATACATCCCCGAAAGCCGACTGGCCCGCTTCCAGCCCCACCATACCGGGTATTACCGAACCGTCCACCTGGCCGCATATTCCTCCCACCAGTTTATCTTTTATCACTTCCTTCTCAGCCACCATAATGTCACAGGTGGACGTCCCCATGATTTTGACGAGGGCGCCGGGAGTTATTCCGCCCCCCACAGCGCCCATATGGGCGTCAAAGGCCCCCACGGCCACCGAAATGCCCTCCCTCAGCCCGAGGCGCTCCGCCCACTGGCGGGTGAGGCCCCCTGCTCTTACATCCGAAGTATAAGTATCAGTATACAGCCGCTCACGCCATCCCGCCAGCAGAGGGTCGATTTTTATAAAAAACTCTTCCGGAGGCAGGCCACCCCATTCCTCATGCCACATGGCCTTGTGTCCCGCCGCACACCGGCTTCTTTTTATAAGAGACGGATGCTCCGTTCCCGTGAGCAGGGCCGGTATCCAGTCGCAAAGCTCCACCCAGGAAAAGGCTTCTTTTCTAACCGCAGGGTCCTGTCGCAGCACGTGAAGGATCTTCGCCCAGAACCACTCGGAAGAATATACGCCTCCTTCATACCGGGTAAAATCGGTGCCTCCCCAGCTGCGGGCCGCCTTATTTATTTCGGCGGCTTCTTTTACGGCGGTGTGGTCTTTCCATAAGATGAACATGGCATTGGGGTTATCCGCCAATTCCCGGTGCAGCGCCAGAGGATGGCCATCTCTGTCCACGGCTACCGGCGTAGAGCCGGTGGTGTCGACTCCAATGCCCGCCACATGCCGGCCAGCTTCCGGTGGAAGTTTTGACAATGCCCCTTTTATCGATGCTTCCAATCCTTCTATATAATCCAGGGGATGATGGCGGAATAGGTTTTTCTCCGGGTCACAGTATTTGCCCTCGGTCCAGCGCCTGTAAAAGGCCGTATCGGATGCCAGCTCCTCACCGGTGTTTGCATCGACTATCAGCGCCCTTACCGAATCGGTGCCGAAATCGACTCCTATTACCAGATTATTCACTATTTGCCCTCCTTCCCCAGTTGAGACGTTTTAATTAACAACTCAATCCTTTCTGTCCGTAATAAGCATTGGCTCCGTGTTTTCTCAAAAAATGTTTGTCCAGCAAAGCTTCATCCATCGCCTCAATTTCCGGCTTTAACAAATAAGTCTGAAAAGCCATTCTGGCCACTTCCTCCATGACCGCCGCATGGTGGACGGCATCCAGAGGGTCTTTGCCCCAGGCAAAGGGACCGTGATTGCTCACCAGTACCCCAGGCATCTGAGAGGGGTCTTTCCCCCGAAAGGTTTCTACTATAACATCCCCTGTGTGCTTTTCATAGTCGATCTCTATCTCCTGCGCCGTCATTTTGCGCGTGCAGGGAATTTCGCCGTAAAAGTAATCCGCATGGGTGGTTCCCAGGGCCGGAATCCCCCGGCCGGCCTGAGCCCAGCCCGTAGCCCACGGCGAATGGGTATGCACTATTCCCCCGATATTGCCGAATGCTCTGTATAGTACCAGATGGGTGGGAGTGTCGGAGGACGGCCTCCATTTGCCCTCCACGGTGTTTCCATCCAGATCGACCACCACCAGATCTTCCACCCCCAGTCTGTCATAGGGGACACCGCTGGGTTTTATGACCACCAGGCCCTTTTCCCTGTCTATGCCGCTGGCATTCCCCCAGGTAAAAGTCACAAGGCCCAATTTGGGCAGCTCGAGATTGGCTTCGAGCACCATTTTCTTCAGATTTTCCAGCATATTTCATCGCTCCAGTAAAAGGTTTAATCAGCCGTTTTTTATTTAAATAAATGAAGTTGCCATTAGGCGAAAGGATTTTCATCTTTATAAAGCATCGAAGCGGGTAAATTAAACCTCACGTCCTCTATGCCCAGCATTTTCATCGAAGCAAATAAAACTTTCCCGGCGTGTCTGAACGCCACTGCCGTGTGGTGCGGGAAACGTTCTGCTATCAGGACGTGCCTGTAAAACCGGCCCATTTCCCTGACCGCAAAGACTCCGATGCATCCGAAAGAACCCGGAGCTATGTCCAGGACTTCGCCTTCGGCTATATAACTTTTCAGCCGACAGTCGGCGGTGCTCTGCAATCTGAAAAGGGTGATATCCCCGGGCCTAATGGCACCTTCCAGAGTCCCCCTGGTGATGTCGGGTTCTTTTTCGGGTTCCAGCAGCCGGTGCATTATCAGCTGGTATCCCATGGAGCAGCTCTTCATGCAGGCTTTAGGGGTATTGCCGCAGTGAAACCCCATGAACAGGTCGTTCAATTTATAGTCACCGATTCTGTCCCGGTGGCTTTCATACATATCCTCCGGCACCGTGTTGTTTATATCCAGAAGCGTAGCCGGAAGTTGGGTGGCGCAGGTGATTATATACTCGCTCAAGGCTCCGTAGATATCCGTTTCGCAGGCAACGGGTATGCCTCTTGCGGCAAGCCTTGAATTCACATAGCACGGCACAAAGCCGAACTGCGTCTGGAAAGCCGGCCAGCATTTGTTGGCAAACACGGCATAGCGGCTGGCTCCTATATGTTTTTCCATCCAGTCCTGCAGGGTAAGCTCGTACTGAGCAAGCTTCGGCAAAATTCCCGGATATTGATTGCCATCGGAAAGTTCCCGCTCCATTTCCCTGACCACTCCGGGAATTCTCGGATCGTCTTTATGATTATTGAAACTCTCAAATAAATCCAGTTCGGAATTTTCCATGATTTCAATCCCGAGATCGTAAAGGGGTTTTATTGGGGCGTTGCAGGCCAGAAAATCCTGAGGCCTGGGTCCGAAGCTTATGATCTTCAAGCTCTTCAAACCTAAAATTACCCGGGCAATATTCTGAAAGTCGCGGATCATCTCGGCGACCTCATCGGCATTTCCCACAGGATATTCGGGGATATACGGCCTTAACACCCTCAGCCTAAGATTGTATGAAGCGCTGAGCATACCGCAGAAGGCGTCGCCTCTCCCCTGGATGAGGTTTTCCGACGTCTCCTCGGCGGCGGCCGCAAACATGCACGGTCCGCCGAATTTCTGGGCGAGCATGGTTTCCGGCCCTTCGGGCCCGAAATTCCCAAGATACACCACCAGGGCGTTGACACCGGCATCTTCCAGTTGCTTCAGTGCTTTCAGCACATCCCTTTCACTTTCGACGGTGGTCTTGATCTCGGTAATCGAAACGCCTTTTTCACGGCACGCCCTTACCACCGCCTCCCGTCTCTTCTCGCTGAGCGCAATCGGAAAACAATCCCTGCTCACAGCCACAATGCCAGGTTTTACTTCAGGTATGTTAATCATTATAATTCCTCCTGTAAGATAATCTAATCAACTACTGCTGCGACACCCATTAAAAATCTTCATTTGAATTTGTCATAAATAATATTTATGTCATATTTACATTTATGTTAAAAGGGATCGTCCGGGCAAACCGATCCCAAATATATTTAAAATTTAAAATTTGCTTTGCTTATAGATTTTGCTATTTGCTGTAATAAAAATCTGCATTTTCCTTGGTTACTACTGTTACACCGGTATCGATTGATGGGGGCAGCGGCAGGACATTGGCAGTTTTCCAGTCACCTTCGATGGGTTTGAGGAGGTCATGTTTTAAGTGGTAGAGGAACATCATGCCCCAGTATCCCATATGCCATGTCCCCTGGGCCAGCGTGGCATCTATGACGCCTGCTTTCACGTTATCCAGGGTGCCTTTGTCTGTGTCAAAGCTGACTATGTGCACCTGCCCCACTTTGTTAGCCTCCTTTACAGCGGTAGCCGCACCCACACCGGTAGATGCTTCCGTGCAGAACACTCCCACAAGATTCGGGAAAGTCTGCATGATGGCACTCATGGCCTGAGCCGTAGCCACCTGGTCCGATTTGCCGTCCTGCACCGATACCAGTTTCATATTGGGGAATTCTTTAGCCAGGGTCTCTTTAAAACCGGCCGCCCTTTCTTCATGATTCAGCTGTCCCGGAATGGTGATCAGTGCCACTTCCCCTTTTTCTCCTACCAGTTTTGCCAGGTACCTCGCTGCGGTAACTCCCGCCTGATAGTTGGATGTGGCAAGAAAAGAGTATCTTTCAGATGTGGGGGCGTCGGCATCAAAAGTGACCAGAGGAATTCCCTGTTCAATGGCTTTGTTGATGGGTGCCACCAGGGCATTGGGATTTATGCATGTGAGCAGAATACCATCGGGTTTTTGCGCAATTACCTGCTCCAGTACCGTCACTTCCTGATTGATATCATATTCGTTGGCCCCTGTATACTGAGCGGAAACGCCCAAATTTTTTGCTGCAGCCTCCATGCCCTTAAAAGCGCCCTTCCAGTACTCAATTCCGGATATGAAAGTCACCATGACATACTTTTCATCTTTCGATCCCATGAGAGGGCTGCTGGAAGTTTGCGCAGATGTATTTTGCTGGCCGGTGGCCGAAGCCTGCTGGCCGGAACTGGCGGTGTTACCTCCACAGCCCAGCAGGCTTATGGCCAAGGTAAATATTATCAGAAAAACTAGTGTTTTCTTAAACATTTATCTGCTCCCCCTTCAGATTTCATTAAGTTTAAACCAATTTTAAACTTAAGGAATTGCCCGGAAATTCCTTAAGATGAACGACGGCGATGGGCCAGCATATCGATGGTAACGGCAGCGATCAGTACGATCCCCGTTACAAGGCTTTGCCAGTACACCGATACGTTCAAAAGAATCAACGCATCGTTCACCAGTGCCACCAGCATTACTCCCAGCAAAGCCCCGAATACCGTCCCTTCTCCGCCGGACAGGCTGGCTCCTCCAATGACGGCACCCGCTATGGCTCTCATTTCCGCGCCCGTTCCTGCCGTCGGGGTCGCAACACCAAAGCGCGACAGGGTCAGTATCCCCGCCAGGCCGGAAAGCAGGGCGCTGAGGGTGAAAACCCCAACTTTTATCAAGTCGACGTTGATACCTGACAGTCGGGCGGCTTTTTCATTGGACCCGACATAATAAATCTCGCGAAATACTGCAGAACGCCGCATTAAAAAGTCGAAAAGAATTACTATAAAAATAAGTATCAGAATAAGATTGGGAATGCCCATTATACTGCCCTGGCCCAGAAAGTCAAAGGCCGGGGAGATGACTCCCAGACTCAAGGGAGAACCCTTTGTGAGGACGTAGGCCAGGCCTCTCGCGATGGACATCATGCCCAGCGTGGTTATGAAGGGACTCAGGCCTACCCTTGTCACAAACCACCCCATCACGACCCCTATCAATAATGAGACCAGGATGGTAATTAACACCGAAAGCCAGATGTTCAGCCCCGCATTGACCGCCAGAATTCCGGTCAGCACGCTGGCGAAGGCCAGGACGGAGCCCACCGAGAGATCTATACCACCCATCACCAAAACCACGGTCATGGCCACGGCTATGATGCCGTCCATGGACAGGCCTATAAGGGTGGTGAGAATGTTGGACCTCGTCAAAAAACCCGGGGTCAAAAAGGTCATGATGATAGCTGTCACAATTATAATGGCGGCAAGGGAAGCCTCGCGAATGGCAAACAGATTTCTTATCAGATTATAGCCCGCACTTTTACCGGGAGTTGTTATTATACCATCTACATCAGGCTTTTCCATGATATAAAGGTACCTCCAAATCCATAAGTTTTTTTAAATGGTTCTATGCCGCCCTGCCGGAGGCATATCTCATAATGCTCTCCTCGGTGGCGGTATCCGCTGCCAGCTGGGCCACCATTTTCCCTTCATGCATGACCAGAATCCGGTTACATACGCCCAGAATTTCCGGCAGTTCTGAAGAAATAACCACCACCCCGTAACCTTCGTTGGCCATCTGGCGCAGGATGTGATGTATCTCAGATTTTGCTCCTACGTCGATGCCTCTGGTGGGTTCATCCAGAATGAGCACTTTGGGTTTCACGGCCAGCCATTTTGCCAGCAGGACTTTCTGCTGATTTCCGCCGCTTAAACTGCTGACAGGCTGATAAAGACTTCTATACTTCACATTCAGCTTTCCCACCATTTCTCTGGTATAATGGCTCTGGCTCCTCCTGTCGATGAGCCCAAAGCGGCATACGGCTTTTAAGTTTGCGGCCACGAGATTTTCGCATATAGTCATGGGCAGAAATAAACCGAGAAGCTTTCGGTCTTCCGGAACATAAACAAGACCGCTGTCTATGGATGAACGGATATTATTCAGAGGGATGGTTTTCCCGAACATCGTCACGTTTCCTTCATCCACGGGATCGATGCCGCACAGCCCCCGGGCCATTTCCGTCCGCCCGGCGCCCATGAGGCCGAATATGCCCAATATTTCGCCCCGGTGAAGTTCAAAAGTTATGTTTGAATAAACTCCCTTTCGGGTTAAATTGTCAACTTTAAGGATAACCTCTTCTGTTGGTCTGCCCTTATCGGGATAAATATCATTTAATTCTCTGCCCACCATAAGAGAAACCACATCATCAGGCGTTACCTCGCTGGTAAGCTTTGTGGTCACGCGCCTGCCGTCCCGAAGCACGGTTATCCTCTGGCTAATTTGAAATATTTCCTTTAATCTATGACTTATGTACAGTATCGCTATTCCGTTATTTTTCAATTCTTCGAGTATTTTAAACAGATTTATTGATTCAGTCTCGGTAAGAGCCGAAGTCGGTTCGTCCAGAATAAGAATCCTGCAGTTAAGAGTTATGGCTTTTGCTATCTCAACTATCTGCTGCTGAGATACACTCAGGTCTTTAATAAGGGCCCTCGGACTAATATGGGTGTGAAAACGGCTAAGAATCTCCCTTGTTTCCCTGTCCATTTTTTTAAAGTCTATCCTGCCACCGCTCAATCTCGGCAATCGACCTATGAAAATGTTTTCAGCCACGCTAAGATGGGGGCACAGGCTTAATTCCTGATGCACGATGCTTATACCGTATTTCTGGGCATCTTTCGGATTATTGATACATACCCGCTCTCCTTTTAAATATATTTCACCTCTGTCAGCCATGAGAGAACCCGACAGAATGTTCATTAAAGTGGATTTACCCGCTCCATTTTCTCCACACACGGCATGAATTTCGCCCGCAAAAACGTCCAGCGACACATCATTCAACGCCCTGGTGCCGGGAAATTGTTTATCGATACCTCTGACTGCCATAAGAGGTTTTTCCGCCTGCATTAAGACTCACCTCCATATTTTAGCTGAAAAAAAATTTTTCAAATCAGGATGCTGATGTTTCAGGTTATACTGATAAAATATCGGCCGTGGGAATCCGGTAACCATTTTTTTCAAAAATCCTGACCGGCCAGTTTTTATCCAGGGTTATCACCTCCGGCCCTTCTAAAGAAGCTATAATGGTGTCCTCGGATTTTACATCTTTAAGAAACGGATTCCAGGCGAAACCCTGGTTTTCCCGCACCGCTTCCCCGCAGTCGGGACCGGCCAGATATTCTCTGGTATCGTAACCTATAGCACCGCCCTGATGATGTTTCTCCCATTCACCGGGATAGCCTGCATTTTCATAAGCACGACAGCACCGATGGAAAATTTCTTTTATGCGCGCTCCCGGAACGGTGGAGGCAATAAGCTCTGCTTCGATGGAGCTTACCAGATTATGGCGTTTTTTCAAATCCTCCGGCAGTGATCCAAAATGGACCATCCTCGTCAGAGCCACGGTCAGACCCCATCGGCGGGCGCAAACTATCGCCATGACCATCTTTTCAATTCTTTTTTCTGTGGGCAACGGATGCCGGAATTTTTTTAACCGGCCATCGGAAGCCACCAGAACCACAGGAGATGCGATGCCCGCTTCCGCCATCTCCGCCTTCAGTTCACCCGCCACTTCCGCCTCGGTCTGACCGGGACGGATCTGCGCCAATACCAGGCCTACTATTTCCGATGTCTGCTCCCCCAGCCGGCGCATTCTGATCCTTTCTTCCGGGAGCAGTTCGAATCTAAGAGCTTTCACTTCCCTGCACATTTCCCTGCATCCGGGAATGTATGTGTCGCTGCCCGTATTTTTACCTTTCAAAAGGTTCAGCAGCACCGAAATCCTGTCGCCCCGCCAGGAATAGACTACCGGTTCATAGCCCTGGTCTCCCAGAACTTCATCGAGCAACCGGTCCATCTCATTGTTGGGTGCTATTACGTAAGCCCTGTCCTTTATGAAAACCAGGTCCGCAGCGCCTGCCTGCACGGACTCGTCCACACTGCTTTCTCCCCCGTCCGTCAGCCAGGCAAAGCTTGAACGAAGCGAAAATACAAAACCGTCAAGGCCTTTTTCCTCCAAAAATCTCCTCACTCTTTGTTGTTTTACAGGCCAGTCCGGCAAATCACATCACTCCTTACATGTCAAATTAGTTGTCCGTACATCTTTAGTTATATATTTTCGCCAAATTTTTTGAAATTCCTGCTAAATAAATCATAGAAATAAAAAAAATTTTTCAGACAAACATTTAAAATTACAAAAAAAAAGAGGCACCAGGCCTCATGAAAATAGTCAAATCTTCACCACGAATCTTTAGAGAAACAGGTGGATATGTTACGGCATACAAGTTCATATCAAATGATTGATTTTCCCGGAATTTTATGCTAAATACTTCTGCACGATGATCGTACAACTAGTTCTGGAGCATAAACGAGTTTTGGCTTTTCCACCTTTTTCTCCACCATATCGATGATAAATCTGGCGGCCTGGCGGCCCATTTCAGCCTTGGGATGTTTAATGGAGGTGAGTTTTACTTCCGACGCCGTGGCCAGACTTGAATCATCATACCCCACCACAGAAATGTCTTCAGGCACCTTCAGCCCTCTGTCTCGAATGGCCTGCAGAACCTGCATGGCGATCTGATCATTGTAACAGACTATGGCCGTGGGGCGGGGACTTCTTTCTAAAACGCTGCACGTAAATTGATAGGGGTATGAAAAAAGCTGCTCCGTCTCATAGTTGCCGACCAGGCCCGGTTCAAGATCTACACCGTATTCGGCCAGAGCCGCCGCAAAACCTGCCTGCCGCCTCACGCCCTGCAGGTCGTCGGATTTAAAAATGCCAGCGATCACCCGGTGCCCTATCTGCAACAAATACTTTGTGGCGAGATAACCTCCCTTCTCATCGTCCATTATAATATACGCCGGGTCCAGTTCCGGGTACACCGCATGCAGCATCAAGTATGGCACACGTTTTTTTTCCAGTTCGGCAAAGTAATTTGAATTGACATTTTCTCTGGCGCTTTTCGTGGGCTCCACGATCAGCCCGGCTATATCCTTTTCCATCAAATTCTTCATGCACTGGGCTTCTTTATCCTTATTGTTGCCGGTGTTCGCCAGAATCAGGGTGTAACCCGCCGAGCTCAACACTTCTTCTATCCCTCTGATGATGTTGGGAAATATGTAATCGGAGATATAGGTGGTAAGCACTGCAATGGTCTGCTTTCTTTTTTCCCTGAAAGCGCAAAAGGTCCCCCTTCCCTGCTCCCGGTATATCCATCCGTCGTTCTCCAGCTCCCCCAGTGCCTGACGGACCGTGTGGCGGCTCAGATTAAACTGTTTGACCAGGGTGTTTTCTGATGGGAGTTGTTCGCCTGAAGCTATTTTGCCGCTGAGAATTAATTCTTTCAAATACTCTTTTAACTGATGGTATTTAGGCACCGAATTATTTTGTTCAAACATTTTTTCATTTCCTCCAGTTGTTTAGCTTGTGCGTACATGTAATTTAATTCTACAATAATTTAGCTTTTCCTTCAATAGAAAAATAATTATTTTTACAAAACAAGTCACAGTGCGGCCTTTCATGCCGGCAACCCATCAGGCTCAGGCGCTTTTGGCACAGGCTTTTACCGGCCGGGGAATTTCAGCTTCCCCGGCGGCTGAGCTAAACGATACTATCGAGGAGGAGGTGAGGTGGTGATCAACCCCCGCCCTCTTACACCACCGTACGTACCGTTCGGTATACGGCGGTTCTTCAAGTTTTGCGAATTTCATTATACCTTTTCACTTATACTCATGAACCGTTGATCTCTCCGGTCGGGCCCCGCCGAAGGCGGGTGCTTTATCCGAAATAGCCTGCAAAAATATACAATATACATCAAAATCAAGCATTGACAAGCCGTTCAAAACATGGTATTTTATAGAACAATACATTAATATACTTGTGTCCGTGTATACATATTATATTTTTTATTTTTGAATTATATTTATGCAAATTAATAATATAAATTTTCTGTTTATGGATATTTTTGGTTTTTTAATTTAAATACAATATTAACATCAAGACAGGGAGGAAAATGTAAATGTTTCAATGGTCAAAATCCAATGACGTGCTGGGAACAGTAAACAGGGGAAATGCGGCTGAATCCGGCCTGTGCACACTTTGCAGGGCGGACTGCCACGGGAAGTGCGAAACATGGCTTTCCAGCCTTATGGGGAGAAAAATGCTGTACCCCAGAGATTTTGGTTCTGTAACCGCCGGAAGCGGCAACACCACCCATGTGGGAGTATCGTACAACTCATTGAGGATCCTGGGGTACAATTACGGCGCCGCCGGGTTGAGTCAAAATCTATCCAGTTCTCCTGATGACTGCATATTCCCAAATGTAAATATTGAAACCGAATTCGGTGCTGAAGTAAAAACAAAATCGAAGATCCCTATCATGACGGGCGCTCTGGGCTCAACCTTTATTGCGGCCAGGTACTGGGATTCACTGGCTGTAGGTGCCGCTCTTGCAGGCTTTCCAATAGTGATTGGGGAAAATGTGGCAGGCATCGATAAGGATGCAGTCATTGAGAACGGCAAAATAAAAAAGGCACCGGAACTCGATAGAAGAATAGAGACCTATCTCCGGTATTTTGACGGATACGGTGGAATTTTTGTCCAGATGAATGTGGAAGATTCAAGAAACGGTGTAGCCGAATACGTTATCGAAAAATACGGGGACAGAGTAATAATGGAACTAAAATGGGGGCAGGGTGCAAAATGCATCGGCGGTGAAATTCAGGTCAGGGACATAGATTACGCCGTATTCCTCAAAAAGAGGGGCTACCTTATAGATCCCGACCCGGAAAAACCTGAAATCATCGAAGGGTTTAAAAACGGGGCTGTTAAATCCTTTGCAAGGCACAGCCGACTTGGATACACCCATCTTTCTTCCTTTGAGGGCGTAAGAGAAGAATTTATGAAAACAGTAGAAAACCTTAGAAAAATCGGATATAAAAAAATCACGCTAAAAACCGGTTCCTACGGAATGGAAAATTTGGCCATGGCCATAAAATTGGCCACAGAAGCAAAACTTGATCTTCTCACAATCGATGGCTCGGGCGGCGGAACCGGCATGAGCCCGTGGAACATGATGGAAACCTGGGGTGTACCGTCCATTCTTCTGCATTCAAAAGCATATGAGTACGCCTCCATCCTGGCAAACAAAGGTGAAAAAGTGGTTGATATGGCCTTTGCCGGTGGTTTTGCGAGAGAAGACCACATTTTTAAAGCGCTTGCCCTTGGAGCGCCATTTACAAAGATAGTGTGCATGGGAAGGGCTTTAATGATACCAGCCTTTGTGGGATCAAATATTGAAGGAGTTTTGCATCCGGAAAGAAAAGGAAAGGTAAACGGAAATTGGGACAGCTTACCGCCCACCGTCTCTCAGCTCGGCCTCAAAGCGGAGGAAATTTTCGCAGGCTACCATGAGGTGAAAAAGAAAGTGGGAGAAGAAGAAATGAAAAATATACCTTATGGAGCTATAGCCATATGGACTCTGGCGGATAAACTGGCCGCCGGTTTGCAGCAGCTGATGGCGGGGGCGAGGAAGTTTTCTCTCAAAGCAATTTCACGCGAAGATATTGCCTCAGCCAACCGGGAAACCGAAAGGGAAACCAAGATACCCTTCATCACAGACATTAAGGATGATGTCGCAATGAACATTTTAAATTCCTAAAATTATAGACCTCCCTGCAGAGGAGGTCTATAAATTCCATAGCCGCTCATGCCTGCACCGGTAATGGTTTTTCCGTCCGCCTCCCCTAAAGCGAATACCCGGTCGTGGGTTTAAACACTATATCAATTCCTCCGTTTTGATTTCCTGCCAAGATAAATCCTGCCGGGGTCAATCTTCATTCGCAAAATCATCAATTCCTCCCGGGTGGGCGGTTTCATCACTCGGGCCCTGCTCACATCCAGATCCCAGCCGGTATTCTGTTTCACATACTCAGGGTCGACACCGGGATATATCTCCGACACATACAGAATGCCGGTCTCTTGATCGGGCCTCATCTTGCACAGGTCGGTTATGACAACCAGTTCTCCTCCCCGGTAGAGGCCGTAGTTGAATTCAAATTCCCGTACATGTCGCATTCGGCCGCTCCAAGCACCCCGAGAGTGCAGTAGCCCCTGCAGGCAATGGTCCCGAAGGCGTCGGCCAGATTTTTCATTGAATTTTACGGGCCTTAATGGTATTATCTTTATGCAACCGCTTTCGCTCATCAATTCCAGTGCAGAAATGCTTTCAAACTATATTATAAATCTTTTTTGATTGGAGGTAATACTGTGAGAATCGCTATAATAAGTGACACCCACGGGAGTTCGAATGCTTTTAAAAAGGCTGTGGAAGTTGCCGGAGCCTGCGACTATTTTCTGCACGCGGGCGACATATTGTATCACGGCCCCAGAAACCCCCTCCCCGCAGGATACAGCCCAAAGGAACTGGCCGATGCCATAAACGCCATGGGTGTACCCTTTATCGCCGCCGCCGGAAACTGCGACGCCCCCATCGACCAGATGATGCTTGCGGTGCCCATCCAGGCTCCCTATGCCCTGCTGTGCCTGGAAAAATTTCGAATCCTGGTGACTCACGGGCATGACACCACCGAGGAAGAGCTCATTGCCCTCGCGAAAAAGTGGAGGATAAACTTTGTTGTAACCGGCCATACCCATGTAAAGCGGTTGGAAAAAAGGGAAGGACTAACCCTTGTAAACCCCGGCTCCTGCGCCCTGCCCAAAGACTGTGTACCGTCAATCGCCCTAATCGAAGATTCCAAAATCCATCTCCTTAACATTGAAACCGGGGAAATCATCAAAAGCGAAGTCGTCTGACCAGCCTCACGGCAGGACCGTCTTCTTTTTTAGCATAAAAATTGGTCCCCCATACGCCGGCCAGAATCATTAATCCTCCCACGGCGCTGAACCAGTAAAACGGCTCGTTGCCGAACACAACTCCCGCAAAAATGGAAATCACTGTGGCCATGTTCGTAAACACCGCCGACCTGGAGGCCTCCATTCTTGAGAGCATATAGTTCAGGGCAAAATATGCCACCACCGATGAGAACGCTCCAAGATATATTACCGCTGCCAGGGCTTTTATGTTTTTTAGCGGTGCAAAGTAGTTCAGCAGATTGCCCCGCCTGATATGCGTGTAAATGGAAATGCCGTTAAAGGCAATCGCACCTATCCACATCATGATGTATGTAATCTCCACCGGTTCAAACCGGGTTGAAAGCTTCCGGGAGAACACGTTGAAAAGACCGGCGGAAATGACGGCCCCCAGCACAAACAGAGTCCCCGCCAGGTTGCCTCCGAATTCGACGCTTCCCTTCATTACAGTTATGAAAATCACTCCCGCCACCGATAAGAAAATAAAACCCAGCTGGGGCGGTGTCGGTCTTTCTTTTAACAGGAACACGGCAAAGCACGCGGTAACCACCGGCACCATGGCTATCATCATTCCCGTTTCGGAAGATGAAGTCAGTTTTATCCCCATGGTTTCGCAAATAAAGTAAATAACCGGCTCCACCAGGGACAACAGCACCAGTGGCCCCGGATTTTTGTCCAGGAGGTTTATCTTAATAATTCCGGTCATTCGCAGCAGCAAAAAAATAACAAGAGCCAGTGCAAAGCGCAATCCCAGCAGGTGAAAAGGCTCCAGGACACTCAGACCTTCTTTGGTAAATAAAAATGAAAAGCCGAATACGAAAGACACGGTAAGCCCGGCAACAACGGGGAGATAGTCGTTTTTTTGATGCATATTCATTCACCCGCCATAAAATAAGGTGATATTGTTACAATGGCATGGCCAAAGGTGTCATTGTAATTCTTGAAGTTATCAATATCCAGGAAAATAACCGTTAAAGGAATGCCGTACCTGATAGTCCTTTCGAGTTCATTAACCAGTATGTTGCGGATTGTACGCTTATTAAAGAACCCTGTCAAAAAGTCGGTTTCAGCTTCTTTTTCCAGCCGGCTTACAAGTTTTGCGTTAGCCAAAGCTATTATCCAGTTCGACGGTTGAGGTCAAAAGGCGGCTGATTTCATAAATGCTGTTCAGCTCAAGGCTTCGCAATCCTAAAAGGTTTTTTTCAAGGATGCAGAACAGCTCCCAGATCACCGTAAATAAACTTGTCCCCCAGGAAATCGTCCGAAAAAAACTCAAATTCCTGCAGATGCCTTACCATTTTGAATTGTGATTCAGAGATAGTAGTCAGGTATAAACTTTTAAGACCGTTCCTTGCGCTGTTAAAAATAATGTTTTGAACGAATATCGTTTTTCCGCTGCCCGGAGAACCGGCCGACTCATTACATTATAGTCATATTATAACACAGCAGCTTGTGCTGTGCTAACTTTTGTTGCCAGGGCACCGCCACGGCTTTCCTAAATAATAGCCCTGTCCGTATCGGATGCCTGCGTTTTCAAAAACTTTAGCCATTTCGCGGTTTAAGTCAAAAAAAAATAGCCCTATTATGGGCTATTTGCGCTCATATACCAACTTATTGCAGTCAGAATTACAGTTATTATAGTTCCTATGGACCAAATGCGTAAACCGCCAATTTCTTGTTTAAGTTCCTCTTTCATTTCTAATCTAAATTCATTTATTTTTTGTTCAAATTCTTTCCTTTGGTTATCTAATCTTAATATATTACTATCTTTAAAATCTGTTATTTCCTTTCTTAAATCCATGATTTCTTTCCTTTGGTTGTCGAATCTTGATATGGTACCATCTTTAAAATCCGTTATTTCCTTTCTTAAATCTACGATTTCGTTCCTTTGGCTGTCGAATCTTATATCAATGTTATTTCTCAGATCGCTGATTTCTTTTCTTATATCAGTGATAATTTGTGTGATATTAATTAACTGCTGGGATAAATAAAAATACCCCATTTCTGTTGCTTTAGGCTCCTTCTGCGGCTCGTCCATTCCAGCGGCAATTTCTTTTATCGGATCAGCCATAGCCATACACCTTCTCTCCTCTCTTTAGAATATTTTAATATATTCTATCTTTATCTTGCAACATCTGTAGGTTTTTCAAGTGCTTTATATTCTTTCACAAGAAGATTGTCCTGGCCCCCGGTTATTTGGACTTAAACGACTAAACACTCCTTGACTTGCATTATTTCTTAAAATTTCTTCGTTAAACTTGCTCGGCGTTATATATCCCAGCGATTGATGGGGCCTTATCCAGTTGTATTCCATCATAAACTCATCAAGCTTTTTGCCTCATCATAGGTATAGGTAGTTATATTGCCGGCCTCATCGGTAACCGAATGGAGGAGACCATTGATGTGCGGTTTACCTTTTAGGTGGGGTTATTGACTATCGGGGTAGTTTTAAGATGTTTTATGTATTCCGGGGATATAGCTATATTAACGAAATTAATTATGATGTCTAACTTATTGGGGTCAGTTCGTTAGCAATGATCATGATTGTACATAAATGACAGCGGAGCTTTTTGCTCCGCTGTCATTTGGATCTAACGTATTTTATTCCACTGCCATAGCAGCATAGAATCCTGTACGGATGGCATTGCTTACTTTACCTATCCTTTCAGCATCTCCTATGACTGTCGTCTTCATGCAATACTTTGCCCTGACTGCATCTGTAAAATCATTATCATTAGACTGACCGAAGGCTGTAATGACTGTATCGGCGTCAATCTTTTCCTTCGAACCGTCTTGTTTCTCAATGGTAACGCCACTGGAATCAATCTCAACTACTTTGCTGTTGGTCAGGAGTGTCACGTTATTTTCATCAAGCAAGCGCATAAGGCTTATCTTATTTATGGCCATGACATCTCGAGCACATTCATCAAGCATTTCGATGACAGTCACTTTTTTACCCTCCATGGCAAGTTCCAGTGCTGTGTCACAGCCGCTGAGTCCACCACCGCAGATGGCGATATTCCGGCCCTTGACGCCATGTTTATGCGCTTCCACTACATTTATCACATTTGAGCAATCTATACCTCTTATCGGTGGAATAATCGGTCTGGAACCCGTGGCTACAAAAATCCTGTCGGCGGCCTCGAGAATTGGGTCATCGGCCTTGATTTCAGTATTGAGCACTACTTTTACGCCTAGTTTTTCGAGCTGCACGCCGTACCAGTGAATTAATTCGCGTATGCGTTTTTTAAAGGGCCCGGTGGCGACTATACCTAAGGTTCCGCCTATGGAATCGCCTTTTTCAAATACTGTAACTTTGTGGCCTTTAAGGGCTGCTGTGCGCGCTGCTTCCAAGCCCGCTGGGCCTGCACCAACGACTACAATGTTTTTCGGGCTCTCGGTTTTCTTGATCTCCATATAATCCTCAAAGCCTGCGCTCGGGTTGACGGCACAGCTTAACTGTGTTAACCGGCCGAAGATTCTGCCAATGCATTCCTCATTGCATAGGATACAAGGGCGTATATCTTCCCTTCGGTTTTCCATCAGTTTTTTGGGAAAATGCGGGTCAGCTATGGCCTGGCGGCCGAACATGACAAAGTCGCAGTCACCAGAGTTTATAAGTTCCAGGGCTGTTTCCGGGCTGTGGCTGCCGGAATTCAGAAGTGGTACCTTAACATGTTTTCTTGCCTCTTTGCAGACATAGGCCAAGCAAGCCTCACCCAGATAAGATGGTGGGAAAATATAATCCATTGATTCATAAGCTCCGGCATCAACATCAAAGGCATCCACTCCCGCTTCTTCAAGGATTTTGAGCAGCGGTATGCTGTCTTCTATAGTGCGTCCGCCGTTGAACCGGTGATCAAGAGCGATTCGGAATATGATCGGCATGTCATCACCAACGGCAGCACGTACTGTCTTCACAATCTCTACTGGAAAACGGGCGCGGTTTTCTAAGCTGCCGCCGTACTCGTCAGTGCGCTTATTCCAGATGGGTGACATAAACTGGTCAATCAAATAACCTGCATGAGCGTGAATCTCAATGGCATCAAAACCTGCTCTTTTTGCGAAGATTGCGGCGTTTGTCCAGTCCTTCATCATGTCGTGAATTTCTTCGGTGGTGAGAGCCCGGCAGATGATGTTGGGATCGTAGAAAGAGGGGATTTCAGAAGATGAAATCGGTACCCGCTCGCCGATGTTTGGCATACCATTGCGGCCGGTACCAGGGCTCATAGAGATGCAGATCTTGGCTCCCCAACGGTGCACCCGTTCACATAGGACCGTGGTTTTGGGGATAGCACGCGGGTTGTCAAGGGCGATGGTGGGGCCGCCTTGGGCGGTTTTCTCGTTTATGAACATGGAGCCAGTAATGATCATTCCGAACCCACCACGGGCCCGCTCTTCATAGTATCTCATGCCCTCTTCGCTTTCGGTGCCGTCTTGCATGGGGGTAAATGTCCCCATTGGCGACATAACAATGCGGTTTTTCAGATGCATTTTGCCGATTTTCATCGGCTCAAACAATTTTGCATATTTGTTTTCCACATATGTTCCCCTTTCTTTAAGTTTTATTCTTCTTTAAGTTTTTTTTCATTGATTGTCTCAAAAATAATATTCCTCATCAGGGGGCAAATGAATCATACGAACGACTATAGAATTGATACGATAACGACTCTGCTTGATGCAGAAATATATCTTAAGACCGTCTGCCCCACAAATTATGTGTGTTTTTGGAATTTCATAATTAGGGTTCTCAAGTTCATTATTTCCAGATACTGCATATATATTCTTGTCCGTCGTCAGTTTTAGAAGGAAAGGGTAAATGTCATATTCGGAAGCGATCTGAGAAATGGTTTTTTCTTCCTTGAGAATTTCCACTACGATTTTAGCCTTAAGTTCAGCTGGATATTTTTTCCTAATACTCGTGCTGACGCTCAGGACCCCCATTTTCCGTGTCTACTTTTCTGGGGCCATTATACGTGTACTGGCCCCCTATTACTTGGACTTAAACGACCAACACGCCACGATTCACATTATTTCCTAAAAATGCTTCATAAAATGCTGAAGGTGTCATAAATTTGCGGATCGTGGGGCCTTTCACAAAGATAAAATTTTATATAATCATCCAGGCCTTTAAAAAATGACTTATAACTTTCAAAATTATTTAAATTAACATATTCTTCTTTCAAGGTTCTATGAAATCTTTCAATTTTCGGGTTTCTTTCAGGCGACCTTACTGGTATTCGCTCATGAAACATACCCTGTTTAGTGCAAAATTCCTGAAATTCTTTAGACTTAAACTGCGGCCCATTATCGGTTCTGATTGTTAAACTCCTGTTATATGCCTTGATGAAATGGCTTTTGTCACGGTTTTTACTACATCTAATAAGTTGTTATTTTGATTAAAAATCCTCATCTTCTATGAGTTCAAATATACATTTGCTTTTTCCTAAAAGCTCATCTTCTTTTTCAGTCAGGGGATCAAGCCAGTCAGCTTTATCACGCGCCCATTTTAACCATTTTAAAAGCTTTTCTCTTTTTTCTTCATTTGCAACTTCAGCTATTTTACTTTCCATACAGTCAGCAAACCTTCTAATTTTCTCTGCCTTGTCCCAATCCGTAGCAGCCTGTTCCAACAGCCTTACCTCTTCTAATTCTCCTTTTCTCATTTGTTCTAAACGCCGCTGCCTTTCATGCTCTTCCCATTGTCTTTTTTCTTCTCTTTCTTTAAGTTCATCTACAGCTCGGAGCTTATTTGCAACAACAAACATATCATAAATAATTCTTCCTATTTGAGTTTCTAAGGGCTCATCGTCATTATCTTTGTATTCCATCTTATATTGGGTGGTATTATTGAACCACCCTGCACTGGAGTGCAGGGAATTATTTGCGACTGAAAGTCGCTATTCAGGCTAAAGCCAGCTTAAG
>NZ_JBJYKD010000041.1:0-19517 GCF_049310025.1 Thermorhabdus hydrogeniformans
AGGGATACCCACCCTTTGCAATGTCTTTTTAACTTTAATAAAGTAGTGTGAACGAAACTGTGGCTCATCTACAAAATATATAACAATTATTGTTGACATATATTAACCTTATGTGATATATTATAACAAAGTGAATACGAAGCGCGAAGCGCCTTTAAACTGGTCCCGTGAGGCCGGTAAGGTGATGGTGTCAAAGTATGTGTATCTACAGCAAGGTTGTGACCGCACGCCTTTCTCCGCCTCGGAGAAAGGCTTTTTTGATGGCTGTAATTATCCCCTGCCGCCTCCGGCGGCAGGGGTTTTTTGTATAGGCCCCGGGGTCGGGAAGCTTTGGAAAGGAGGAGCAGTAAATGCTCAGCCAGAAGCATCTTTTAGGGCTCGAAAATGTCGAAAAGAGGGATATCGAGCTGATTCTGGACACCGCGGAATCGTTTAAAGAAATAATAGAGCGGGACGTGAAAAAGGCCCCCGCTCTGAGGGGAAAATCTGTTGTTAACCTGTTTTACGAACCCAGCACCAGAACCCGCACGTCTTTTGAACTGGCGGGCAAGTATCTGAGCGCCGACACCATAAATTTTTCCCCGTCGGGCAGCAGCGTGCAAAAGGGTGAAAGCCTGAAGGACACGGCCAAAACTCTGGAGATGATGGGGATAAACGCCGTGGTGATCCGCCACGGCTCTTCGGGGGCGGCCGAATTTTTAAGCCGCCACGTCGGGGTCCCTGTGATAAACGCCGGAGACGGCACCCACGAGCATCCCACCCAGGCCCTGCTGGACATGCTCACCGTCAGGGAGAAAATCGGCAGGCTTTCAGGGCTCAAGGTGGCTGTGCTGGGGGACATTCTCCACAGCCGGGTGGCCCGCTCCAACATCTTCGGGTTTACCAGAATGGGTTCCGAGGTATACGTGGCAGGGCCCGCCACATTGATGCCTAAAGAAATCGAAAGGCTGGGGGCTAAGCCTGCAAAAAACGTGGACGAAGCGGTGGAGGGAGCCGATGTGGTGATGGCGCTGAGGATACAGCTGGAGCGGCAGAAAAAAGGCATGTTCCCCTCCCGGAGGGAGTACGCAAAATTCTTCGGCGTAGACAAAATCAGGCTTTCTCTGGCGAAACCGGATGTCCTTCTCCTTCACCCGGGGCCGGTGAACCGCGGTGTGGAACTTTCCTCGGAGGTTATGGACGGTGACCGGTCGGTTATAAACGAACAGGTCAAAAGCGGCGTGGCCGTCCGCATGGCCGTGCTGTATCTTCTGATAGGAGGTGCCGCTCAATGAAAATGATATTCAAGGGGGCCAGGGTTATAGACCCGGCCCGGGGTCTGGACGACGTCAGAGATGTTCTTGTGGTCGACGGCGGCATCGCGGCGGTGGAGAAAAATATAATGATAAGCGGGGCCGGGGTTGTTGACCTTACGGGTATGATCTTGACCCCGGGTCTTATAGACCTGCACGTGCATTTCCGGGAACCGGGCTGTGAATACAAAGAGGACATCGAGTCCGGCTCCAGGAGCGCCGCCGCCGGCGGATTTACCACAGTGGCGTGTATGCCCAACACAGACCCTCCGGTGGATAACGCCGCCATGGTGGAATATGTAAAATCAAGAGCCGCCGGAGTAAACCTGGTCAGGATCTTGCCCGTGGGATGCGTATCAAAAGGCCTTGAGGGCAGGGAACTGGCGGAAATGGGCGACATGGCGGCGGCGGGCGCCGCAGCCTTTTCCGACGACGGCAAGCCCGTAGCCGACAGTTCCCTGATGAGAAAGGCCCTCGCCTATGCCTCCATGTTCGACAGGGTCGTCATAGACCACTGCGAGGAACCGTCACTCTTCGAAGGAGGCCAGGTGAACGAAGGTCATATTTCGGCCAGGCTGGGCCTTGCGGGGATTCCGGCGTCGTCGGAAGAAATTATGGTGGCGAGGGATACAATCCTGGCAAAGGAAACCGGGGCAAGAGTTCACATAGCCCACGTCAGCACTAAGGGTTCGGTGGAAATCATCAGGAGGGCCAAAGCCGAGGGGGTCAGAGTTACCTGCGAAGTTACCCCCCACCACTTGATTCTCACGGAAGAGGCGGTATTGGGTTACAACACCTTTGCCAAGGTAAACCCGCCCCTGAGGACAGAGGAAGACGTGGAGGCCCTGCTGGAAGGCCTAAAGGACGGGACCATCGACGCCATAGCGACGGACCACGCACCCCACTCCATGGATGAAAAGGATGTGGAGTTCGACAAGGCCGCCTTCGGTATGGTGGGGCTGGAAACGGCGCTGGGCTTGGTGTTGACACACCTTACGGGCCCCGGCGGGCTGAGCCTGAACCTCGTGCTCGAAAAGATGACATCCGGCCCCGCCGGCATCCTGGGCCTTGACCTGGGCACCCTGAAAATAGGCAGCCCCGCGGATTTCACGGTGATAGACCCCTCGAAGGAATGGACAGTAGACAAAAACAGGTTTTTCTCTAAAGGCAGGAACACCCCCTTCGACGGCTGGAAGCTGAAAGGCAAGGCCGTGATGACCATCGTGGGGGGCAGGGTGGTATTTTCGGATGACAATTTGAGAGAAGCTTTGATTTGCGGGCAGGTTTCGTAGAATTTAAAACAATTTAGGGTAAATCCAATCCACCCGGGTGCATGCGGCGGTTGACAAATGGGGGGCCGGTGGTATAATGATGTATAATTATACAAGATTATGTATTTCTTTTAAAATGCATCAACCCACGATACAGGATAAATACGGATAAGATTTAAGCAACATTCTATTTATGATGCATAAAAATACAAACCGCTGGACTGCCGCACAAGCTCAAAACCGGAAGGCGACCGGTATGGATATATCATTCGACAAATTGAAGCATTTTAAAAGAAATACGGGAGAGGAGAGCGTTTGTATGAAAGCGATAATTGCCCTGCAGGACGGTACTGTATATGAAGGTAGAGCGTTCGGCGCCGCCGGGACCACCTGGGGAGAGGTGGTATTCAACACGGGGATGACCGGTTATCAGGAGATGCTTACCGATCCATCTTACGCAGGTCAGATTTTAACTTTGACCTACCCCATCGTAGGCAATTACGGTACGGCCGGAGAATTTGCCCAGTCTCTTTCGGTGAAAGTAAGAGGCCTCATAGTGAGGGAGATAAGCACCGGGCCGGTGAAAGAGGACCGCATGGCCCTTGACGAGTACCTCAAGTCCAATAAAGTGCTGGCCGTTGAGGGTGTGGACACCCGAAGCCTCGTAAAGAAGATAAGGCGTTACGGGGTCATGAAAGGGGCGCTGTCCACCGAATACTCGGGCAAAGAGTTGCTTTCCCTCTTAAAAACCACCCCCGACATTGAAAGCATGGACCTTGTTAAAGAGGTGACGGCCAGAAAAGAATACAGCCTTTCGGGAGGCATCGGTCCGAAAATAGCCCTGCTGGACCTGGGGGTTAAAAGCGACATAATAAAATCATTGATAAAGCGGGGGTGCAGGGTGACCGTATTTCCCGCCGATACCCCGGCGGATAAAATCCTTTCCCGGGGGTTCGACGGAGCCCTGCTTTCCAACGGTCCCGGCGACCCGAAAAAGGCCGTATACGCCGTAAGGACGGTTGAAAAGCTGCTGGGCAAAATCCCCGTATTCGGCATATGTCTGGGCCACCAGGTGCTGGCCCTGGCCCTCGGGGCCGATACCTACAAGCTCAAATTCGGCCACCGGGGCGGCAACCACCCGGTAAAAGACATCAAAAAAGACAGGGCCTTCATGACATCGCAGAATCACGGCTATGCCGTCAATGAAAACTCCCTCGACAAAAGGGTGAACGTCGTATTCGTCCATGCCGGCGACGGCACGGTGGAAGGAATAGAGGCGCCGGCCCTGAATGCGTTCTCGGTGCAGTTTCACCCGGAAGCTTCCCCCGGTCCCACCGACGCCGCATACCTCTTCGACGATTTTCTGGAAGCCATTAAATACCACAGTTCCGGGGCAACGATGGCTTACAGCGAAGCTGCGTGGTGAAGCCGCATTACCGGTAGAAAGGAGTACGTCATGCCCAAAGATAAAACCCTCAAGAAAGTCATGGTCATCGGATCCGGGCCCATCATCATAGGGCAGGCGGCGGAGTTCGACTACGCGGGCACCCAGGCCTGCCTTTCATTAAAAGAAGAGGGCCTGGAAGTGGTGCTGATAAACAGCAACCCCGCCACAATTATGACAGATTCCCATATCGCCGACAGGGTGTATGTAGAACCCCTTACGATAGAATTTACCGCGGAAGTCATGCGCCGCGAAAAGCCCGACGGCCTTTTGCCCACCCTGGGCGGCCAGGTGGGGCTCAACCTTGCGGTGGAACTGGCGGAGAATGGAATACTTGCAAAAGAAGGGGTAAAACTGCTTGGCACCCCTCTTTCGGCCATCAAAAAGGCCGAAGACAGGGAATTGTTCAAAAAGCTGATGCAGGAAATAGGTGAACCGGTGCCGGAGAGCCGTATAGTCCACAGCCTTGAGGAAGCCGTGGCTTTCGCCCGGGAGGCCGGCTTTCCGCTCATAGTAAGGCCTGCGTATACCCTGGGCGGCACCGGCGGGGGTGTGGCCTTCAATGAAGAAGAACTCGTGGAGATTACCGGCCATGGCCTGAAGCAGAGCCGCATACGCCAGGTGCTTCTGGAAAAGAGCCTTTTGGGGATGAAAGAGATAGAGTACGAGGTGATGCGCGACAGTAAGGACCAGTGTATTACCGTATGCAACATGGAGAATGTGGACCCGGTTGGCATCCACACCGGCGACAGTATCGTGGTGGCGCCAAGTCAGACACTGTCCGATAAGGAATACCAGATGCTGCGGGCGGCGTCGCTGAGAATCATAAGAGCCCTGGGCATTGAAGGCGGCTGCAACGTGCAGTTTGCCATGGACCCTGAGACCGGCAGGTATTACGTCATCGAGGTAAACCCCCGGGTGAGCCGCTCCAGTGCGCTGGCCTCCAAAGCCACGGGTTACCCCATAGCCAAAATCGCCGCCAAAATAGCCGTGGGCCTTTCGCTTGACGAAATTAAAAACCCCGTAACGGGCAAGACCACCGCATGTTTCGAACCGGCCCTGGACTATGTGGTGGTTAAAATGCCCCGCTGGCCTTTCGATAAATTCACAGACGCCGACAGGACCCTCGGGACCCAGATGAAGGCCACTGGAGAGGTCATGGCCATAGACAGGACCCTGGAGGGGGCCTTGATGAAAGCGGTAAGGTCCCTGGAACAGGGTGTTATAGACCTGTCTTTAAAGGGTATGGGCGACCTATCCCTGCAGGAGATAAAAGACAAAATTTCCAGAGCCACGGACGAGAGGCTTTTCGCCATAGCCGAGGCCATGCGCCGGGGTGTAAGCTCCGATGAAATTTACGATTTATCCAGGATCGACAGGTTCTTCCTGAAGAAAATTGAAAACATCGTGGCCATGGAGAACAGGCTGAAAGAGGAGGAGCTTGGCGAGAACATTTTAAAAGAGGCCAAGCGGATGGGCTTTCCGGACGCCGTCATAGCAAAATATGCGGGCCGGACGGAAGAAGATGTGAAAGCCCTGAGAGAAAAATTCGCCATCATCCCCACGTATAAGATTGTGGATACGTGCGCGGCGGAATTCGAAGCGGAGACGCCTTATTTTTACTCCACTTTCGAAGCAGAAAACGAGGCCGTGCCCGAAGACAAACCCACAGTCGCCATAATAGGGTCCGGCCCCATAAGAATCGGCCAGGGCATAGAGTTTGACTACTGCTGTGTGCATTCAGTATGGGCCGCCAGAGAAGCCGGTTACAGGACGGTCATCATAAACAACAACCCCGAGACGGTCAGCACCGATTTCAACACCGCCGACCGGCTGTATTTCGAGCCCCTTTACATTGAGGATGTGATGGCGGTAATAGAAAATGAAAAACCCCTGGGTGTCCTGGTGCAATTCGGCGGGCAGACGGCCATAAACCTGGCGGGAGCACTGGAGAGACGGGGAATAAAAATACTGGGGACCGCCGTGAAATCTATAGATATCGCTGAGGATAGGGAAAAATTTGACGCCCTCTTGAGCGAACTTGATATACCGAGGCCCAGAGCAGTGGCCGCCAGGAGCGCCGCCGAAGCCCTGGAGAAAGCCGTCGAGATCGGCTTTCCCATGCTGGTAAGGCCCTCCTATGTGTTGGGCGGCAGGGCAATGGAAATAGTATATAATATGGAAGAATTGAAAGCATATATGCAAGAAGCGGTAGAGGCCTCCCCGGAAAAGCCCGTGCTTATCGACAGATATATATGCGGTACCGAGGTGGAAGTGGACGCCATAAGTGACGGCAAGGAAGTGCTGATACCCGGCATCATGGAACACATCGAACGGGCCGGGATTCACTCCGGCGACAGCATGGCGGTATATCCTCCCCGGACCTTGAGCGAAGCGGCGGTAAAAAAAATAGTTGACTACACCACCAGGATCGCCCTGAAACTCTGCGTCAGGGGGCTGGTGAACATTCAGTTTGTGGTCCGGGAGGACGATGTGTATATAATTGAAGTAAACCCGCGCTCAAGCCGTACGGTGCCTTATTTGAGCAAGATTACAGGTATCCCGATGGTTGATGTGGCCACAAAGATAGCTCTGGGCGCCACCCTTTCAGGCCTGGGGCTCAAAGGGGGTCTGGCGCCGGAACCCGATTTTGTGGCGATCAAAGCTCCTGTGTTTTCCTTCTCAAAACTCCGTCAGGTGGAAACCTCCCTGGGGCCGGAAATGAAGTCCACCGGCGAGGTGCTGGGTATCGAGAAGACCTTTGAAAAGGCGCTGTACAAGGCGTTTACCGCCGCTGGCCTAAAAATACCCACCGGAGGGGCTATCCTCGCCACCGTGGCCGACCGGGATAAACCCGAGGCCGTCAAACTCCTGAGGGACTTTCAAAATCTGGGCTTCGACATATATGCCACGGCGGGCACCGCTCAGGCTCTCAGAGCGGCGGGGGTCAAAGCCCGTGTGGTAAACAAGGTGAGAGAAGGGTCGCCAAATATAATGGACCTGTTTCGGGAGGGCAGAGTGGATATTGTAATAAACACCTTCACCAGAGGGAAGGCTCCTGAGCGGGACGGCTTTAAAATCCGGCGAGCCGCTGCCGACGACGGCATTCCGTGCCTTACTTCTCTGGACACCGCCCGGGCCCTTTACAGAGTGATAGAGGCCACCGGCATGAGGGTGATGCCGATTGGGAGCCGGTGGTAGCTTTCTGCCCTCATCACTTTTGTTCCGCTGCCGGGGGCTCTCAGGCCCGTTGCGGGGGAATTCAAGCTCTTTGCTAAGAGCACTTAAGTACCAACACTATGCTGCCTTTTAGAACATCAAACGTCGAATTTTAAAGAATGGGGTGATATTCTGTCCGGGTTGCTGTTCTCGGTAAAAATACTCCAAAATGCATTGATTGTCCCTGGCATTTATCATATGAAAATGTATTGCCCGGAGGTGGCGGTAAAGGCTGCACCGGGCCAGTTTCTACACATACGTTGCTCCGACACGCCGTCCCCCCTTCTCCGGAGGCCCGTAAGCATCGCCGGGGTAAATGAAGAGGACGGAACGGTGGAGATAATATACCGCGTGGTGGGGGAAGGGACACGTCTGATGTCTCAAAAAAAAGCCGGGGAAATCATTGACATACTGGGTCCGCTGGGCAGGGGGTTTCCTCTGCCTCCGGGCGCCGCAAACCCCGTGCTGATTGGCGGAGGTGTCGGCGTTGCTCCGCTGCTGTACCTGGCACGAAAGATCGCCGGCACCCTTTCAGGGCCCGGGAGAGTCAGTGCCGCTTTCATCGGATTTTCCACCGCCGCAGAAGTTTTTGGGGAGGAATTTTTGAGATCCTGCGGGTTTAAAGTGTTCTTAACCACCGACGACGGCACTGCCGGTCAAAAAGGAGTTCCGACGGAGGTGTTTGAAAACTGTATAAAAGCCCATGAGATGCCGGGGCAGAGCAGGACGCATCCTCAATCCGGCATAATATACGCCTGCGGGCCCAAACCCCTGCTGGCGAAGGTCAAAGACATTGCGGCCCGGGAGAAAATCCCCGCATACCTTTCGCTGGAGGAGCGCATGGCCTGCGGAGTGGGGGCCTGCCTGGGATGTGCGGTGAAGTCCGCCCGAGAAGGGTATAAAAAGGTATGCAGGGACGGACCGGTGTTTGAATCCGGAGAAATACACTTGTAGAACGGAAAATGCGGTCTAGAAAACCTTGATGCTTCAAAATGATTTGGAAAGGAGAAGTGCTTTGAGCCGGGACAGGCTTTCAGAGCCATGCCGTAAAATGGAATCACGCCGCAATTGCGCGGTTGACATGTGTGTCGAAATAGCCGGGATCGCCATGAAAAACCCGGTGATGGTGGCTTCGGGCACTTTCGGGTTCGGAGAGGAATATTCAAAATTTTACGATATAAACCGGCTCGGAGCCGTGGTGACAAAAGGGATCACACTTTTGCCGAGGACCGGCAATCCTCCGCCCAGGCTTTACGAGACCCCCGCGGGCCTCCTCAATTCCGTGGGTCTGGAGAACCCCGGCGTTGAAAGGTTTATCGCCGATGAATGGCCCCGTCTTAAAAAACTCACGGTGCCGGTTATCGCTAACATAGACGGAGATACGGTGGACGAATACCGTGAAATTGCAAAGCGGCTGTCGGATTTAAACGGCCTTGCGGCTCTGGAAGTAAACATATCATGTCCCAATGTGGAAAAAGGCGGCATGGCCTTCGGTCAGGACCCCGACAGCGCCTTTGAAGTAGTAAGGGCGGTAAAGGAGGCGACTGGGCTGCCGGTAATAGCAAAACTTTCCCCAAACGTCATGAACATTAAAAAAATAGCCTCGGCGGTGGAAGCGGCCGGTGCCGACGCCATTTCCCTTATAAACACCGTTCTGGGCATGGCCATAGATATCAATAGACGGCAACCCGTATTTCACAGGACCTTCGCCGGGCTTTCCGGCCCCGCGGTAAAGCCCATCGCCCTCCGCATGGTGTGGGAAGTCTATGAAGCGGTGAAAATACCCATCATAGGCATGGGAGGTATTTTTACATGGCGGGATGCGGCGGAGTTCATCCTGGCCGGAGCCTCGGCCGTGGCCGTGGGCACCGCCGGTTTAGTAGACCCTGAAGCGCCTTTAAAAATCATCGACGGCCTGGAGAAATACCTGGTCGACTGCTCCGCCTGCGAAAGTGCATTAAAAACTTCAGGCGATGACAATATAATAAAACTCCGGGACATTGTCGGCCTGGCCCACAAATAGGGGTTTTCACCTGTAAAAGCCGGACGGAAATGCGGTTGTAAGGTATAAAACCTAAAAGATAAGGATAAATTTCGGGGAGGAGATTTTACATGACCCAGGATTTTTCGAAAGTGATAATCGCCCTCGATACCCCTGATGAGCATAAGGCCCTGGGCCTTGTGAGGCTTTTGAAAAACCGGGTGTGCGTGTTCAAGGTCGGGCTGGAACTTTTTTGTTCCGCAGGCCCGGCCGTCGTAAAAAAGATAAACGCGGAAGGATGCGGCGTCTTTCTTGACCTGAAATTTCACGACATTCCCAACACCGTGGCCGGGGCGGCACGGGCGGCGGTGGATTCCGGCGCCTTTATGTTTAACGTGCATGCGTCGGGCGGAAGGGAAATGATGGAAAAGGCCCGCGCGGCTTCCGAGAGGGCTTTTATAGAAAAGAAAAAGGTGACCGGCGAAACAAAGCCCCCAAAAATTTTGGCCGTCACCGTGCTCACCAGCCTGGACGACGAAGACTTAAAAGAAATAAATATAAATAAATCCTCCTCCGACCAGGCGGTGTGGCTGGCGAAGCTGGCCCGGGCCGCGGGCCTGGACGGCGTCGTGGCGTCGCCCAGAGAAATATCGGCCATCAGGACCGCTGTAGGGAAGGATTTCCTCCTTGTGACACCGGGGGTGCGGCCGCGCTGGGCGGATCCGGGCGATCAGAAGAGGGTGACCACCCCAAAAGAGGCTATAGAGGCCGGGGCCGACTACATCGTCATGGGCCGCCCTGTCACCGCCGCCCCGGACCCCCTTGCCGCCCTGGAAAGGATTTTTGACTGAGCCGCTGTCTCGGCCGGAGTCACAGCCGGTGACGGTGCCTTGGTCCGGCACGAAGGGTTGATTCTGGCGCTCCATAAAGGTATTTAAAAATATTATGCTGGGAGTGATCAGTATGACGCGAGAAGAAATTCAGAAACTTTTCACCGACACCGGAGTTCTGCAAACCGGCCACTTTATCCTGACCTCCGGCCGGCATAGCTCCAAATACCTCCAGTGCGCCCGGCTGCTTCAGTATCCGGCCGCGGCCGAAAAGGCCTGCCGGGAACTGGCGCTGAACTTCAAGGATTTTGGTGTTGAGACGGTTATCGGCCCGGCCCTGGGCGGCATAATTGTTTCATATGAAGTGGCAAGGGCGCTTAATGCCCGCGCCCTATTCGCCGAACGGGAAAACGGGCAAATGACCCTCCGGCGGGGATTTTCCCTCAAGCCCGGCGAGAGGGTGCTGGTCGTGGAAGACGTGGTCACCACCGGCGGCTCCGTAAAAGAAGTCATCGAGCTGGCAATATCCTGCGGCGCCCGGGTGCTTGGGGTGGGGGCCCTGGTGGACCGCAGCGGCGGGAAAGTGGATTTCGGCGTCCCCGCCGGATACCTTCTAAATCTCGAGGTGGAATCATACCCCCCGGAACAATGCCCTTTATGCGCTGAAGGCATACCGGCGGAAAAGCCGGGAAGCAGAAGGTAAACCTATATCGATTGAAAACAACTTGCGCAACGTCTTATCGCCTTTTTTCTGGCAGGCCCCCCCTCCCTCTCCTCTGCATAATATAAATAAAGAGGAGGGGGATTTTTTATGAGCTGGGCCTGGCTCAAGTTTATAGTGAACGTCCTGACCAACGAAGCCGTCATGGAGCCTCTTATTGCCGTAATCCTTGGGTACGGCGTAAACGCCTACGCGAAAAACCGCCGCTACAGGATAATCATGGACCTTACGGCGGATATAGTGGACTATATTGAAGAACACTACAAGGAATGGGGGATAAAGGGCAGCGCCAAGATGGACAAATTCTTAGAGATTTTTACCGAAGAGTTTAAAAAGCAGCTCGGCCGCAAGCCCAAAGAAGTCGAGCTCAGTACAGCCCGGATCCGGGCCGAGGCTCTGGTCCAGAGGGCGCGGCGGGCCACTAAGAATAAATAGAAATGGCTGGATGATATAAAAAAGTCAACTGCTGAAAGATGACTGGGCCTGGATGCCTCTTTTTTCACATAATTTGTTGCAATGAAATTATTTGAATGATACAATTTACTTGTGAACAAATCCCTGCCATTTTCGGGGGCAGGCAGGACGGTGTAAAACGTGATGAACTCAACCAAAATTTTTGACGAAATGTATAAAAATCAAATAAGAGCTTAATTGCGGGCCTGGCACCCAAGGAGGTTTGTATGAAGGATATAAAATCTGAAATACAGGAAAGATTGAAAAGCCTTATTTCTTCAGCCCTGGAAAAAGCCATCGGAGAAAAAGCCATCGAAGTGAAAGAGGTGCCCGACTTTTACCTGGAAGTGCCTCAGGACCCGGGCCACGGCGACTTCGCAGCCAATGTAGCCATGATGATGGCAAGGCAGGCCCGGATGTCTCCGAAGAAAATAGCCGAGATCATCGTAAAAAGGCTCGAGGCGCCCGGCGGCGAGATAGAAAAGGTAGAAGTGGCGGGCCCCGGGTTTATAAATTTTTACCTCAAACCCACATGGGCCAACAGAGTCGTCTTCGACATATTGAAAGAAGGCAAAGATTTCGGCCGCCTGAACATTGGAAAAGGCAAAAAAGTTCAGGTGGAATTCGTCAGCGCCAACCCCACCGGCCCCATGCACATGGGCAACGCCCGGGGAGCGGCCCTGGGGGACGCCCTCTCGTCGGTGCTGAAGATGGCCGGCTACGACGTCACTAAGGAATTTTACATAAACGATGCGGGTAACCAGATAGAAAATTTCGGACTCTCGCTGGAAGCCCGCTACCTGGAACTGCTTGGATATGAAAGCCAGATACCGGAAGGGGGGTATCACGGGGAAGATGTAAAGGAGCACATGAGAAACATCATAGAGGAAGAAGGCGAACGGTTTTTGCATATGGATTCGCCGAGCCGCAGGGCATATTTTATAGACTACGCCCTGAAAAGGAACATAAAGCGCATGAAAGAGGACCTGGAAAATTTCGGGGTCCATTTTGACGTGTGGTTTTCCGAGAAGAGCCTTCACGATTCGGGCAAGGTCAATGAGGTCATAAGGCTCCTTACCGAACGGGGCTGCACCTACGAAAAAGACGGGGCGCTGTGGTTCAAGGCGTCGGAGTTCGGGGCGGGCAAGGATGAGGTGCTTATCCGCCAAAACGGAATCCCCACCTACTTCGCGGCGGATATCGCCTATCACAAGGATAAGTTTGACAGGGGGTTCGAGTGGGTCATAGACATCTGGGGGGCCGATCATCACGGCCACGTGCCCAGGATGAAGGGGGCTCTGGCGGCTCTCGGGTACGACCCCGAAAGGTTCACCGTCATCATCATGCAGCTGGTGAGGCTGTACAGGAACGGAGAAGTAGCCAGGATGTCAAAGCGCACCGGCAGGGCTGTGACCCTGGCCGATATCGTGGAAGAGGTGGGCAAAGATGCGGCGCGATTTTTCTTCAACATGCGGAGTGCCGACACCCATCTGGACTTTGACCTGGACCTTGCCATAAAGCAGTCCGATGAGAACCCCGTTTACTATGTGCAGTACGCCCACGCCCGCATATGCAGTATTTTAAGGCAGGCGGCGGAACAGGGCGTTCGTTTGCCCGATGTGAATTCTTTAACACCCGGCGAATTTAGTAAATATTCAAATCTGCTGACAGAAAAAGCCGAGATAGACCTGATCAAAAAGCTGGCGGATTTTCCCGGCGAAATAAGGATTGCCGCCACCACCCTTTCGCCTTACCGCATAACGGTTTACTCCCTGGAACTGGCGTCGGCGTTCCACTCCTTTTACAACAGCTGCCGGGTCCTTTCGCCTGATGAGGATTTGACGGCGGCAAGGCTGATGCTTGCTATGGCCGTGAGACAGGTATTGAGAAACGCCTTTAATGTCCTCGGTATTTCGGCTCCCGAGCGCATGTAAAGCGCCAGAGAAGGAAGGGAGGGGGAAGATGAAAGAAATTGCGGCTATCAAAGCGCAAATGGAACTCCTTCTTTCCCATGTGGAAGAGGGTATTCATGTAGTGGACGAAAACGGAATCTCCATTTATTACAATAATGCCGCGTCAAAGATAGAAGGGCTTTCACCCGTGGAGGTCATCGGCCGCCATCTTCTGGAGATTTTCCCTTCGCTGTCGGAAGAAGACAGCACCCTCCTAACTGTTTTAAAAACGGGGGAAGCCATATACGATAAGGAACAGAGCTTCACCAATTACAAAGGCAGGAAAATCACCACCATAAATACCACCCTCCCGATAAAGGTGAACGGCAAAATCATAGGAGCCATGGAAATATCGAAAGATGTGACCGCGGTAAAAGACATGACCGAAAGGATATCCGACCTGCAGGCGATTCTTTACGGCCATGCCCCAAGACCCGAGAGCAGGAAGGGCGGGACGGCTCGTTACACCTTTGACGATATCATCGGGGAGAGCAGAAGTATAAAAGAACTGAAAAAACTTGCCCGGCGCGCGGCGCTCAGCTCATCTCCGGTGCTGGTCTGGGGTGAGACCGGGACGGGGAAAGAACTGTTTGTGCAGGCCATACACAACGCCGGCCCCAGGAGGCAGGCGCCCTTTATCGCGCAGAACTGTGCTGCCCTTCCGGCCACCCTGCTGGAGGGGATTCTCTTCGGCACCATAAAAGGAGGATTTACGGGGGCCGAGGATCGGCCGGGGCTTTTTGAACTGGCTGACGGCGGAACGTTATTCCTTGATGAGATAAATTCCATGCCTCCCGAACTTCAGGCCAAGCTCCTGCGGGTCCTGCAGGAAGGCGCCATCCGCCGGGTCGGGGACACCCGCATGCGGGCCGTAGACGCCCGGGTGGTCACCGCGTGCAGCGATAATCCCGTGGCCGCCGTAGAAAAAAGGCAACTTCGGGAAGATCTCTTTTACAGGATAAACGTGGTAAGCCTGCAGATCCCCCCCTTGAGGGAGCGTAAGGAAGACATACCTCTTCTGGTTGAACATTTTGTCAAAAGGCATTCAGATGTGGAAAAACACCGGATAAAAATATCCGGTGAAGTGATGGAGATTTTTTATGAATACCCGTGGCCCGGCAATGTGCGTGAACTGGAAAACGCCATTGAGGGTGCTATTATAATAATGGATGGAGATACAATAAAGCCGGAGCATTTGCCGCTGCAGATAAGGTCGTATTTTTCACCCAAAATGGGCTGCGTAGCAGGGCAGGGGAGCCTCGCTCTTGACGAAACCCTGGAAAGGGTCGAGCTGGACCTGATACGAAAGGCCATGGAAAAAGCACGCGGCAACGTATCAAAAGCGGCGCGGCTTCTCGGCATTCCACGCCAGACCCTGCAGTATAAGCTCAAAAAGATGAAGACAACCGGCTCCAATTTGTCCAGGAATTAACTAAAAATCTATTGGATAAAATATAATAGTCAAGAAGGAATTTCGCAATTTGCCAAGAATATATATATGTTTAGAAAGAATTTTTATTCGGCAAATTTAGATAGACAAACAGTAGAGACATAAATCCTTTTGAAAGAAAGGGAGGTTTTTAAAAGTGAAAATACGGTGGTTTGGCCATGCCTGTTTTCTTTTGGAATCGCAAGGCGGCACCAAGATAGTAACCGACCCCTTTGACGGCAGCGTCGGATATAAGATACCCAAAATCGAGGCTGATATAGTTACCGTAAGCCACGACCATTACGACCACAACTATGTGGAAGCCGTCCAGGGGGACCCGGAGGTTATAAAATCTCCGGGGGAACATTCTGCTGGAGGCGTAAAAATCAAAGGCATTCCGGCGTTCCACGATGAGGTAAAAGGCGCAAAAAGGGGGGCGAACGTAGTTTACATATACGAAATAGACGGCCTCCGGGTATGCCATGTGGGGGATCTGGGCCACCTGCTTTCAAAAGCCCAGGCGGAGGAAATCGGCAAAGTGGATGTGCTCCTCATCCCCGTGGGAGGGACCTTCACCCTGGATGCCGAAGGGGCGGCGGCTGTGGTGGAGCAGCTTGCGCCGAAGGTGACCATCCCCATGCACTTTAAAACCCCGGCGGTCAGCATGCCCATAGACCCTGTCGACAAATTCCTCGAAAAAGTCGGCGGCGGCGAACAGATGGATTCCACCACTATCGAGATTACTCCCGAGAATGTGGGGGAAAAGCCGCGGGTAATTGTTTTAAATTACGAATGAGCACCCGGGCAAATCGGTTGTGCCGGGTATGAAATCAGAAGGTGAAATCCCGGGCTGCAGAGGGCTTTAAAGTCCCCTGCTTTTTATTTTTGTATATAAATACCCCCTGCGATGCATGTGGTTCAAATTGCCCCTTTAGGGGCAGCCGGACGGTTCAGGTTCAGGCAGGCAGACTTAACTCGAAGGCCCTGTACCATCCAAGATAAAACTTGGAAAGCTCGATGACTGAGGTTTACCGGGAGCCGTGTACGAGGCCCGTAAGACGGTTCTGTGAGAAGGACAGCGGTAAGCGATCGCCCGGGCTGCCCTACTCGATTATGACACGACATAGTTGAAAAAGAAAGTAAAGAATTATAATTATAAGTAAAGCAATTATTGCAGAGGTGAGTATATATGCAAAAAGTAAAACTTTCAAGCAAGCATCAAATTACAGTGCCGATGGAATTTTGCCGCAAACTCAAGTTGAAAAAAGGCAGCACACTTATCATGGAGATAAAAGACGGCAAAATTATCATTACCCCTGAACCTGATGATTATGTGGAATATTTTTACGGTATTGCAAAAGGAATCTATGGCAAAACGGCTGAAGAAATAGATAAATATGTCCGAGAGGAGCGAGAATCTTGGGAATAAAAACTTTTATTAATGAGATTAAAAAATACGATAAGCTGTTTATGGATACAAATGTAATTTTATACTTCTTGGAAGGGAACGAAATTTTTGGTGACATGTCAAAAGAGATTTTTTCGTTAGTCAAAAATGGTGATGTTCAGGGTTATATGTCGGTTATTTCAGTGGCGGAGCTCCTGGTAAAGCCATTGAAGTTAAATGATAATATTTTGGTTGACAGCATAACTAAATTCATAAATCATTTTCCCAATTTAAAAATCGTTGATATAGACAAAAACATTGCCTTACAGGCCGCCCAAATAAGGGCGAAAACGGGGCTGAAGCTCCCGGATGCTTTAATAATTGCTTCCGCCAAAGCTTTTGGTTGCGGCCTGATAGGCACCGATACTCAATGGGAACAAAAAAGTCTCGGGATTAAATTTCTTAACATTAAAAAGCATTTCTTGGCATAATAGTTATATTTTTGCGAGTTTTAAAAAACTAATGGTGTTATGGTAAGGTTAGGGTGAAGCTTTATGAAAAAAGTAAAAGAAAGAGTATTACAATATCTGGTTGAACAGTGCAGTAATAAAAAAACTGTTAAAGGATGTACCACCCAGGAGATAGCCGATGCACTCTCGCTCCAGCGAAGCAATGTAAGTGCCGTATTAAATAAGCTTTATGCAGAAGGAAAAGTTTTTAAGCTAAAAACCAAACCGGTTCTTTACACTGTAAGTCCTTTAGATGATAACAGGAACGTTAGGAGAACCAATTTGAGTTTTGACACGTTGATCGGGAAAGAAGGAAGTTTAAAAAAATGTATCCAGCTGGCAAAGGCTGCTATCCTGTATCCTCCGAGAGGACTTCATGTGCTGCTTTTGGGCCCAACAGGCGTGGGGAAAACCATGTTTGCGGAAATTATGTATAAATTTGCCGTGGAAAAAGGAGTATTAAGTTTGAATTCTCCCTTCGTTGCGTTTAACTGTGCCGATTATGCAAATAATCCACAGCTGCTTCTGGCCCAGCTTTTCGGATACAAAAAAGGTGCTTTCACGGGAGCAGACAGAGACAAAGCGGGAATTGTCGACAGGGCCAATGGAGGTATTTTGTTTTTGGACGAGATCCACAGGCTCCCGCCGGAAGGGCAGGAAATGCTTTTCATGCTGATAGATAAGGGAGTATATACACCCCTGGGCGACGGTAATGCAAAGAAAAGCGACATTCTCATTATAGGCGCTACCACCGAGAGCGAAGGAGGCGCCTTGCTGTCCACTTTCACGAGGAGAATTCCCATTACCATTACCATACCGCCTTTGAAGGAAAGGCCTTTTGGCGAGAGGTTTGAACTGATATGCCAGTTTTTTAAAGTTGAGTCGGCGAGAATAGGGAAAGAAATAATTGTTACTGCGAATGCTTTGAGAGGCCTTATGTTATACGACTGCCCCGGAAATATAGGCCAGCTGAAAAGCGACATACAGCTTGGCTGCGCCAATGCTTTTCTTAGATGTATTTCGAAAGGCAAAAAAAGAATTGAAGCTGATATAGAAGATTTTTCCAGTGAAGTTCGGAAAGGATTGGTGTTATATAAAAATAATTCACAAATAATAGATGAGATAATAAAAGAAGATATAAAATTAAGTTTCTCGCCCAAGGAGGGGAAATTTCAGATCGAATTCGATGATTCCAGTCTTCCCGACAGTTTTTATGAAGATATAGAAAAAAGGGTGCAGGAGCTGAGGGAGCATGGCATTGATGAAAAGGATATCGAGTTTATAATGTCTTTTGAAATAGAAAGTTATTTTAAAAAATTCATAAGGACTTTTGCAGGTGAAGTGAAAAAGGAAGAACTGGCGAAAATAGTTGACAGAAAACTAATAAATCTGGTCGAAGATTTTTTAAATACCGCTTCGGAAAAACTCAGGAGAGTATTTTCATCGAAAGTATTTTACGGTCTGTGTTTACACATATCCTCCAGTATTGAAAGAATAAAGAAGAATAAAAGAATAACAAACCACAATTTAAAGGAGATAATTGAAAAAAATGCCGAAGAATATGCGTTGGCCCTTTGTTTTGCTGAGACATTGGAAAAGGAGTATGGCATAAAAGTACCTCTGGATGAAGTGGGATTTATATCGATGTTTTTATGCATCGATTCGGATTATTGTGGGGTGGAAGAAAATATGCCCATTGTAGTTGTTGCAATGCACGGAAGCAGCACCGCCTCTTCAATGGCCGAGGTGGCGAATAAGCTGGTGGGTGCGGGTAACGTATACGCGTATGACATGAGCCTTGATAAAGATCCAAAAGTGGCTTATGGAGAGTTAAAAGACCTGATAATCAAAAAACATCAAGGAGGCGGAGTAATACTTCTGGTGGATATGGGTTCCCTCGGGATGTTCGGCGAACTCATCAGCGAAGAGACGGGTATAAAAATAAAAGTCTTGGATATGGTTACTACCATAATGGTTATTGAATGTGCCAGGAAAGCAACCATGTTAAGAGATGTTAATGAGGTATGTGAAGAAGTAAAGGATTCGATAGTGTATTTTAGAAGCAGAGTTCCCAGTTCCGTACGTTCGATTATACCCAGGAGGGAGAATATTATTCTCACGGTATGCACTACGGGAGAAGGCAGCGCGGTTAAATTGAAAAATTTAATCGAGGAGAAAATAGGTTTAAACAGTGAACATGTCCAGATTATTCCGGTAGCTGCCAGTGATTCAAAATATATCCGAAGTTATGTAAACAGGTTATCTAAAGATAAAAAAATACTGGCCATCGTGGGAGCTATAAATCCAAATATTTACGGGATTCCATTCATTTCAATTTCGGAATTGCTGATCGACAATAATTTCAATAGAATTAAGGAAATAGTAGCTAAAGCTGAATCGACTACCGACCTTTATAAAGATATATTTCGAATGTTGAGTTCGGAATTGCCGGGCTTCGACATAGAAACTTTTCAAAAGCTGTGTATGGAGTTTTTTGATAAGATTGAAGTGTGCTTAAAAATAAATGTAAATTTAGATAAAAAAATTGGATTAATTTTACATATAGCGTGCGCCGTCGATAGATTGAAGAAACAGATAAAAATACAAAAATATTCTTGTAAAGAAGAGATTAAACAAAAATATACAGAGGAGTTTAAGTTTATTAAATCGGAGTTGACCGACTTTGAGAAATACTATAATGTTGCGTTTCCCGAGGAGGAAATATGCAATATTATTACAATCTTAAAGGAGGTTTGTATAGAATAAAGTGTATTAAAAAGTCGTTGTTATTATTAACCCGAGCGGAGTATTTGTATAAGAAAAAAATAAATGTGTATAAAAGAAGGGGGCGATCGGTGGGCGAGTGCCCTCCTTTTTTTATTTTTTATATTGCTCTGTATTGGTACAATCCTTGCTATGATAAACATAAAGTGGACAATGGTTCATCAAATAAAAAATAAGTCCTGCGGTAAAAAGTCAAGTACCTAAAAATAACAAAATGGAAAATATTTAGCTCACTTTTTGTAAAA
>NZ_JBJYKD010000042.1:0-17201 GCF_049310025.1 Thermorhabdus hydrogeniformans
ATATTTAGTTTTCAAGGTCCATGTTTAACTGGAATTTGAATAAGTTTGATTTACTAAATATATTATACGAGGAGGTTTTTATATGGATATTTTTAAATTTTTAGCTACACAAATACTAGGTCAACCGCCTATACTTGTGGGACTAGTTGCGTGTCTAGGATTGATCGTTCAGAGAAAACCAATTCATGCTATAATATCTGGGACCATGAAAACAGTAGTAGGATTTTTAATTCTAGTTATTGGCGCAGTTACAATTGTCAATGTTTTATCTCCGATAGGTCCATTATTGGAAAATGCTTTTGGCTTCAAAGGAGTAGTGCCGAATGATGAAGCCATAGGCGCAGTAGCTTTAATGCAATATGGTAGTGAAGGCGCGCTAGTGATGGTTGTTGGGTTTTTAGTAAATATTTTAGTAGCCCGTTTTACAAAATATAAATATATATATCTGACCGGTCATCATCTTTTATACACAGCGCTATTAATCACAGTTCTTTTAAAAGTTCATTTAAATCTATCGGGTTTTCCTTTAATTATCGTAGGAGGAGTTATTTTAGGTATATACTGTCCATTAACAATTGCTCTGGTCCAACCTTATATGAAAAAAGTAACGGGCGGCGCACCTATAGCTTATGCTCATTCCACAAATTTGGGAGCATTTTTAGGGGGATTTTTAGGACAATATGTAGGTAACCCGGAAGATAGTACTGAGAATATTAAACTACCCGAATGGCTTTCATTCTTTAGGGATACTACCTTATCTACTGGCTTTACTATGATATTGATGTTTGTAGCAATAATGTTAATAGTGGGCCCTATTACGGCGGCTAAAAAAGTTGCTGGTGGTCAAAATTGGTTAATCTGGGCCATTATGCAAGGGTTACAGTTTGGAGCAGGGGTGACTGTACTCCTCTCAGGTGTTAGAATGCTCATAGCCGAAATTGTTCCTGCATTTAAGGGCTTTTCAGAAAAAATAGTTCCTGACGCTCTTCCGGGCCTGGATTGTCCTGTGGTTATGCCATATGCTCCAACAGCATGGATATTAGGATTCCTTATCAGTTTTCCAATAGGTGTAATTCTCACGTTTGTTATGGCTGGAATGAATTTTAAATATCTATTAATTGCTGGTGTGGTTCCGCACTTTTTTGCCAGCGGTCCGGCAGCTGTATTCGGAAATGCAACTGGTGGTAAGAAAGGAGCTATTTTAGCCGCTGTTGTATCCGCGGTACTAATAAGCTTCGGAAATGCAATGCTAATTCCGTTGACAGGTCCTCTTGCCAATAGTGGTACGACTTGGGGTGAAATGGAATACGGGATATGGGGAACCTTATTGGGCTATATTCTAAAAGTTGTAGGCAAAATGTTTTAAATAATTAAATAATTTCCAAGTGAGGTATTATCTTTAAATGTTTAATATAGAAAAAGATAATACCTCATCTATAATTTTTTAACACAAAATATTTTTATTCTTGGTAAACATTTTCTGTTAGAGATCTATGCTATAGATGCGATGCAATCAATGATGAGAATATTACGTTATTTTTTCAGGATAGTTTATGTATAAAGTTATATTTTAATTTAGAATTTTTATTTTTAATAACTATAAAAAATTATTATTAATAACTTACTGAAACTTTTGGAGGTCGAATTAAGAAAATGAACTTATTAAAGGTAGTTATTAAAAAGAAAAAAAATAAAGAAACGCTCGAAGCTATTGTTAGAGAATCCGTTGATTCATTGGGTGGACTCAATAAAGTCGTTTTGCCAGGTAATATGGTTTTAATAAAACCGAATGTATTAGCAGGGAAACCTGCATATACTGGTGCAACAACTTCGCCAGAAATTGTTGGTATAATAACAGAAATGTGTTATGAAGCTGGTGCCAAAAAAGTAATAATAGCTGAAAGTTCAAATTGGGGGATAAATACTTTCGAGGCATTTAAAGCCTGTGGTTATTTTGAAATAGCCGAAAAAACCGGGGCTGAATTACTAGATTTAAAAAAAGATGAAATTATAGAAAGAAAAATTGACGGTTATGTTCTAAAAAAGGTTAGAATCCCTAAAACCATATTAGCAGCAGATACGGTTATAAATATTCCTGTTCTTAAAACTCATAGTATGACCAAGGTGACTCTTAGTCTAAAAAATGTTGCCGTTGGAATTTCCACAGATGAAGATAAACAAAAATCTTTGCATCGTATTGGGATTTTCCCGGCTCTTTCGGATGAGATGGCAAAGAAAGGGTCGTTTTTGGATTATTCCATTGCTGATATAAATATGATATCCCGTTCGGATTTGGTAATTATTGACGGTTTAGTGGGACTACAGGGTCTTGGAGCACCGTTATTAGGTAAACCAGTAAACTCCAATGTAATAATATCTGGATTTAATAGGGTATCTGTTGATGCGGTTGGTTCTAAGATTATTGGATATGAACCATCTGAAATAAATCACATAAAGTTAGCTGCAGATAAAGGTTTAGGCCAAATGGATATCGATAAACTGGAGATATGTGGGGAGAAGTTAAGTGACAGCATTATCAATTTTGAAAAGTCATTCCTTCCGGATATAAATTATTCTCACGATAATATTAAAGTTGTATGCGGTGGGCAATGCAAAGTCTGTCAATCTACTCTTAATTACCTTTTAATGCGACATGAAAAGCAACTAGAAAGTTTAGATCTACCTATGACTATTTACATCGGTAAAGACCTAAAAATACCTAAACCTAAAAAAGAAAAGCGTTTGTATATTTATTATGGAAATTGTGCAGGAGAGTTAGTTTACGGAGGATGTTTCGTGCCAGGATGCCCTCCAAGATCCAGGAGACAATTCTTTCAAGCTATAGGGGCTTTAGACCTGTATAAAGAAGATGAAGGTTTGGATTCAAATCGCTAAGTAAGGATTGATTGAAACATGATTAAAAATAATAAAAATAATAAAAATAATAAAATAAATAAAGGGATAGTCTTTGATATACAACGATACAGTATTCACGATGGCCCTGGAATACGGACAGTTGTATTTTTGAAAGGTTGTCCACTGAGATGTCTTTGGTGTTGTAACCCCGAGTCTCAATTGACTAACCTTCAATTAGGTTTTATTCAAAATAAATGTATAGGTTGTCTAGAATGCATTAAAGTATGTCTTAATAAGGCTTTACTTTTTGATAAAGAGAAAGGATTTTTTGTAGATAATGAGTTGTGTGTTCTATGCGGTAAATGTTCTGAGGCCTGCTATCCAGGAGCAAGGATAATTATAGGTAAAAAAATGAGTGTTGATGAGGTTATTTCAGAGGTTATCAAAGACAAAAGTTTCTATGCTCGCTCCAATGGTGGAGTTACTCTTTCTGGTGGAGAAGTTCTGTTACAGTGGGGGTTTGCCAAAGAAATTCTCAAAGAGTGCAAAGAACTCTCCATTCATACAACGATTGAGACTAGTGGGTATGGCAAGTGGGAATACTTCAATCAAGTATTAGAATATACGGATTTAGTACTATATGATTTAAAACATATGGATAGCGCGGAACATAAAAAATTAACCGGCGTAGACAATAGGTTAATTTTAGAAAATGCACTCAAAGCGTCTAAGCGGGCGAGGGAAATGATCATAAGGGTGCCTCTGATACCCGGTATAAATACTTCGAAAGATAATATAGCAAACTTAGTAAAATTTGTTTCAACTCTCAAAAAAGTAACAGAAATACATATATTACCATACCATAAATTAGGCGTGTCTAAATATAACCAAATTGGCCAAACATATAAATTACCTAACATAAACCCGCCGACAGAGCAGGAAATTAATGAAATAGTAAAGATTATTCAGGGGCATGGATTTTTGGTGAAAGTTGGAGGATGAAAATTGCGAGATTACCATGTTCACTTTGAGCAAGGATCTTATACCATGGATTGGATAAAAAAATTTTTGGAAGAAGGTTAGAAAAAAGGAATTACTGAAATTAGTTTTTCCGAATACGGCTTGTCCAGGCAAAAAGTTTGTGTAGAAGTCTCGGTTTTCGGGGGATATAGACCAGGAAAGAGCCACCCAAAGTATCGAAGCTTCCGTTAAGTTGGCAGAAAAAGCGAAGATACTAGATTTTCCTGTAAAGCTCGGTATAGAAATAGACTATATACCGGGATATGAGGATGAAATCAAGAATTTTATAGAACAATTTCCCTTTAAAGTAATATTTTGATATACTTTTTTTGGCTATCAATTCCGGCATTTTTGATATGTTAACACACCTTGATATAATTAAGATATTCGGCCATCGGTCAACGAAAGATCTGAGCATTTTTTATATAAAAATAGCTATAGCATTAAAAAATATGGATATGTACTCGGAGGTAAATACAGCCGGTCTTCGCAAACCTGTTTTTGGCAAGAGAAAAATGCATAATTCTGTAATGAAAAAATGCAGAGTTACCATCACGCTTGATTGGAAATTAATACCATTCTAGAGTTTTAGGAGTTCCGCCACTTCCCGACGAAGGGGTAAAAAGCCTAGCTCGTCTACGATGATTAAATCTAGCTTTTTAAGTGCCGCCATGAACCTGCCTGATGTTCCCTGGCGATGGGCGTCAATGAGAGCGTTGGCAAGGTCCAGGCAGCGGAAGAACCTTACACTTTTACCCTCTATATATCTATATATATATAATAGGTCCGGAATCTTCAGCTATGGCGACGTGGTCTTGTCTCGGGCTGGCCCACCGCATAGGCTTCCATAAAGCTCTCAAACTCATGACGGCTTTAGCATTCAGTCTCTAGAAGCATCAACAGCAGTACAGGATAAACCCACGTGATAATCGATTACCATACGGTCAAAGACATCCAGGAGGGATAACTGGAAGAAGAATTGGTCTGTCCCCGGTATGTAGCCGTACTTCAAATCCATTTCCCAGAGCTGATTGGGGCCAGTAACTTCCTCTCTCCTGGCTAAAACTCGAGGCTTATCTCTTTTAACTTTGCACTGGGGCAGGAGAATATCCAGTTCCTTACACAGGCGGTAAACTTTCTTGTGATTTATGATAATTCCAAATTGCTTAGTGGGCTAAATAGCACCTCTAAAATTACAATATATTATTATGTTATATGTCAAAAAGGCTGACTTGCCTGTATTGCCTTGCCTGCTTTTGTGCGAAGGCATTCTCTATAATAAGTTGTTCCTCAGATATGTCGGCAATAAAAGGCGATGGAGTACGGGATGTCACCAGTATAAGTTCGTCCCGTGCTCTTGTCATGCCGACATAGAAAAGCCGTCTCTCCTCGTCCAAATCAAAGCCTGAATCGCTGCTTCTTAAAGGAATTATACCATCGTTTGCGCCATATATGAAAACTGTGGGGAATTCAAGGCCCTTTGCCGCATGCATGGTCATTAACCAGACTGCATCCGGAGAATACGCCTTGCTTCCGCTGCGGACCACATCGCTTTCACGCCCCAACACAAGGTTTTGAATAAAGGAAGACATTTTGTCATACATAACAGCCGTATTTAAAAGCAGTTCCATGCATCTCAGGCCTGACAGGTTGTTGTCGCCAATCCAGGAATCAATAATCTTCCACGGCTTTTCTTTATGGACGATAGGTTCATATTTTCTCAACATTTCCATGAAATGCCGGACTCTGTCCGGTTTATGCAGCTGCAACAGGTCGCCTTCCATTAACCTTGTCAGGGCCGATACACTTTTCTCGCCTGCAGCATAGCTCTCTAGGACTTTTTGGTTCAGGTCTTCTGAATATATGCTTTCTGCTTTAAGGCATAACAATAGCGAAGCCATATCGCTGGGGTTGAGCAAAAACTTGAAAAAGGCTATCGCTTCACGCACCGGCTTATCTGAAAAGAAGTCATCCCGCCCTACGACCACATACTGGATGCCTTCTTTTGAAAGGCACTGCTCCAGGATTTCTGCCTGGCGGTTGGTGCGGTATAGTACTGCAATATCGGAAAAACCCCGTGTGTGTCTTGCCGCAGGGCTTTTTCTGCCGGGCCCTGAAAGTGCCTGGGCATCAAGCATATCGATGCCGCCGACCATGCGGTTTATTTCCTTTGCAATAAATATCGCCTCTGAGAATTCATCATTGGCTTTAATTAGTCGCACTTTTGCGCCGCTTTTCCTTTTAGCATACAGAGGAAAAGTTTTGCCTGCTGCTGTTTTTTTTGAGATAACCGATCTGGCGGAAGCGATTATCTCGGGCGTTGAGCGGTAATTCTGAGTCAGCCGGACGTACCGGATGCCGGGGAAATCTTCCTTTAGCCTTTCAAAATACCGAAAATCCGAACCCCGAAAACCATATATAGACTGGTCGGGATCTCCTATGATAAAAACACTTTCGCTTTTTTTGCTCCATTCTTTTATCAAGCGGTATTGAATCTCATTTATATCCTGGAACTCATCCACCAGCAGGTGCGAGAAGCAGTTTTCCACGCTGCCTTCCGTTATATTCCATGTATCATTGCACTCAAATCGATGGAGCACTTCGAGGAGAATATCGTCATAATCCATTAAACCGTAACTCTTGAGCCGTGAGCAGTAAGAATCGTAAACTTCGGCCAAGATACTGGATTTATAATCTTTCGCCTGTGCTGCGCCATTTTTAATAAGAGATATCCCCCTCAGAACATCCCTTGGAGATATCCCGGATTTTATGTTCTTTAATATCTCCTCAATTATTGAAACCGCTGTGTATTCATCGATAATGGTTAAATTTTTCGCATCCTTCCATTTGGACAGCAATTGAAGGCATATGGAATGAAAGGTGCCTATGGTTACTGCACCCGCCGTTCGCCCATCCCCAAAATGCTCCTTCAGGCGTGTGCGCATCTCATTTGCAGCCCTGTTGGTAAATGTGACGGCGGTTATGTGTGAGGGATGTACACCGCGTTTTTCAATAAGATATGCGATACGGCATACCAGCGTTTTTGTTTTTCCGGTTCCCGGGCCTGCAATCACCGCCGTTGCCGGGCTGGAGGTTGAAACGGCTTCCCACTGCTCCTGATTCAATCCGTAGAGAATATTCGAGTGAACGGTTTCAACAGCGTCCGCACTATCGCCGGGCGCACTGCTATCGACTGAAACAGGCGCCGATTCGGCTTTGCCTGCTGCAATCTTTATATTCTCGGCATTGCCGGGCGTCGATGGAGTTTCAGTATGAGTGGGCCTGTCGTTGACAAAGCACAACTGGCCTGAAAGCATGTTTATTTCATCTTTGTCCATTATTTTAATTTTGCCGTATTCACCGTCATATCCGGGTTGTATTTCAATCTCGCCGCATCTCAGCCTGCGGATGCCTTCAGCTATGTACGGGCCTGCCAAAAGTTCAATATCTTTTAATGATGCCTCCCGGAATATATAAAATTCCGGACCGAGGTTCCGGATCAGATCTTCGTATTTTCTCTTCACCTTCATGCTGGCCGCAGAAGAACCTATCGATGAAGCTATTACCTCATGAAGAGGGACAAGGCTTTCGAAAGGCTTTGCAGTCGATGGCTTGAATCCTTCGGGCCTGTCTGCCAGGGCTTCGACCCGGTGAAGCACTCCGACTGTAATCCTGCCGCCGCATACTGGGCATATGCCTCCCGCAGCCTTTGTATCCGATGGCTTCCAGCACACTCTGCACTTTCTGTGCCCATCATAGTGATATTTGCCTTCTTCAGGGAAAAACTCTATAGTGCCGTACAAGTCATTTGTGCCTCGAACTTTTAGGGCCCTCAAAATTCCCCCGTAAGAAAGTTCCGTATCAAAAATGTTCGCCTCCCTGCCCAGGTTCATCGGCGAATGCGCATCCGAGTTGGATACAAGGGCGAATCCGTCCAGCGCGGAAAGGCGCCAGTTCATCGGTGGATTTGAAGAAAGCCCCGTTTCGAGCGCATAGATAAAGTCTGTGAGGTCATCGAAACATTCTTGGATGTCGTCGAAGCCTGAATATGCGCCGTACAGAGAAAAATGCGGGGTCCATATGTGAGCGGGTATAAATATGGCCTCGGGACATACCTCGAGCACCATCTCGAGCAAAACTCTGCTGTCGAGGCCCAGAATGGGCCTGCCGTCGGAATGAAGATTTCCCACTGCCTCAAGCCGGCGAGATAGGGATTCAGCTTGTTCCAGACCGGGTAGGATTATCAAGTTGTGGATCTTCCTCACCCTACCGTTCTTTTTGTATATGGAGCTGATCTCGCCGGAAACAATAAATTGAGGCGTAAAATTACCTCCTGCGACTTTATCTTCTATGCGAAATTCATCTTTTAAAGTATAAAGGCCTTCTCCCGAAGGGAGAAGCTTCTCCTTCAATTCCTCCCGCCAGGCCGGATGGGTAAAATCACCCGTTCCAATAACGCCAATCCCCTTGCGCCTCGCCCACATTTCCAGCATCTCGGGAACGCATTCCCTGCTGGTGGCTCTGGAATATTTCGAGTGTATATGAAAATCGGCGATAAACATTTGCAGCACCCTCACCCTTTTATATACATACCAGGAAAAAAGCATGTATATTTAATTTTATAACTTAAAATTTCGATATAATCAATTATAGCATAAAAAGACAAAAGTGACTGAAAGCCGCAAAAAATTCCTGCGGCTTTCAATATGGAAATAGTATATATGATTTATGATTTAAGTGACCGACAACCCGCTTATATGATGAGATTTACCACGCACTGTTTCTGCGTTACAATTTTACTGACCGCCATACAGGTATTTTTGGGCCAGTTCCTCCCATCTTTTTTCAGCCGCCGACCAGTCGATATTCTGCATGAACGCCATGATGTATTCCGCCTTTTTAGTGCCGTAATCGATAAAATAAGCATGTTCATAAACATCCAGGACCAGTATGGTGGCAGTATCGGCTACAAGGCCATGATCATGGGCATCCAGAAGGTAGTTGTGCAGCCGCCCATCCCTGGGGTCAAAGGCGAGAATGGCCCAACCCCTGGCGGCCATACCTGCTGCGATGAAATCCTGCCGCCAGCTGTGGGTGGAGCCAAAATCTTCTTCCAGCCGGTATAACAAATTCCCGCGGGGCAGTCCGCCGGTGCCTCCGAGGTTTTCAAAGTACAGTTCGTGAAGTATAACGCCGTCCATCGCGTAGGTTTCACCCTTCTTCAATCCCCTGTACTCGCTGTAAGTGGCATTGGCTTCCTGGCGATTGGCGAACTGCAGCTTTTCCCGGATTTCATTTATCTTATTTACGTAACCTTTATACAACACGTTGAAATGTTCCAAAATCTGCCGCTCCGAAAAGCCGGGCATGGAAAGCAGCCTGCGGTTGAACGGAATTGGGGTTATGGTCCTGCTTATAGTGGACATGTCCTTAAACCTCCCGAAAAATTATTATCGATTATTGATAAAGTCCGGATAATACATTGTATTCTGATTTTAAAAAAATGCTGAAAAAAATGCTCCGCTCTGGTATAATTTATTAAAGCCCCGCCAGAAATCGGTGAGGTTTTTATAACCTGCAAGGGAGGTGCGGATTATGAGGATAGTCGTAACCGGCGCTTCGGGGCTTCTGGGCCAGGCAGTTTGGGAAGCCCTGAAAAAGGTTCATGAAGTCAAAGCTCTTAAAGGGAGGGCCGATGGGGATATTACAAATCCCGGGGATGTAATTCAAAAAATCACCGATTTTAATCCGGAAGTGGTGGTCCATTGCGCGGCCATAAAGGACCCGGACACCGCGGAGAGAGATCCCCGGGCGGCATATCTGGTGAACTGTATGGGTACCAGAAATGTGGCTCTGGCGGCTCAAAAGACGGGGGCCAAGATGGTCTACATATCCACCGATTCGGTTTTTGACGGTGAAAAAAGAGCGCCCTATTACGAATACGAAAGGCCCAACCCCATAAATGTGTACGGCCAGACAAAGCTGATGGGTGAGACTATAACCGCCAGTCTGGTTCAAAAGTACTTTATCGTGCGCCCACCCCTTTTGTTCGGCAGAGGCGGCAACCCCGAAAACAATATTATTCTTAAAACCGTCAGCAAAATAAAGAAAGGTGAAACCGTAATAGCCGGAGCCGACCAATACGGTCAGCCCACCTATGCTGATATGGTGGCCGGTGTGATTTCAAAACTCATTGAAACCGAATACTATGGCGTCTATCATGTATCCAATTCCGGCACCGCCTCCAGGTACGATTTTTACAGGGCTGTTTTAAAAGAGCTGGGCCTTGACGATTCAAAGTTAATCCCGATGTCGGATGTAAACATGGGACGCCCTGCCAGGCGGCAGCGCTACATCGCCATGCACAACCTCGCCCTGGAAGCGACCCTGGGCATAAAACTCCCGCCCTGGGAAGAAGCTCTTAAGATTTGCCTTGAACAAATGAAAAATGTCTTGTGAGACAAAATGTGATTTGGAAAAACTTGAAATTATAAAAATAAGATTAAAAAAATTTCGGTGCAACTTTCTATTGGCGGGTAAAATGCCCGCCTTTGTCGTTGCGTATCCCGGCCCATGCATTTTTATACCTGCTGGGGCACGCTGAAAAGAATCACTATTTGAGACTGAACCAGCATCTGACTCACACGAGATATAATATAGCTTTCAACAAAATATTGCTCCATACAGCCTGTAATTTGTTTCATAAAAAAGATCTTGACTAAACTCTTGGAAAATAGTACTAATTTTTCCTATCTTAGAACCTCAATGATTCAGAATCATATGAAAGGTAACTTGCTTTCGTATTTTATATTTGCAAAAAAAAGGAAAAACGTAAAATATGTCAAAGATATTTATAAATGATGTCAAAAGTATAATAAAAAAGTATAATAAAAAGTGGTGGCTGAATATGATTAAATTAATTGCCCTTGATGTGGATGGAACACTGGTCGATGCCAATAACGTCGTTTCACCGGCCAATGAGAGGGCGGTGAAGAAGGCAATTTCTCGCGGTATGAAGGTAGTCCTTGCCACCGGCAGGCATCGTGGCGGAGTGAAAAAAGTCATGGAGGTTCTGGGGCTTTGTCCCGAAACTCTGCTGATTGCAAACAATGGCGCCTTGATATACTCGGGAAATCAATTACTGTGGAAAGACTTTCTCACCCCGGATGACGTCGATGGTGTTATAAGAGGAGATGTGATATACAAATGAATTCCCTGTGGTGGATTCTTGAGTCGACGGATAATCAAAAGTTCCCTTACAGACTCAGCATAAAAAAGGACGATGTGACTGTCCTTTGCCTCCGGGTTCAGAACAGATGGCCGGGAGCCGGAAGCCAGATCTTTTGTTTGAAGGATTCGGAGGATTATTCAGAGCCTTTGAAAGAGATAGAGCGGGTGCCGGTGGTGTCATTAAATCGCTACGGGAAGCGCCTTTCGGTGGTGCTGGACAGGCCTACCAATAAAAGGTGCGAATTTTTGTTTTTAAAAAAGAAGTATAAGAAAAAAGATGGGGAGTATGAACAGATATTCTGGAGGACCCAGCAGGGTTTGAAGGAAAGGAAACCGAGGGTGAGGCTTACCGCCAGAGGCGATAATCAGATCCACGTCTTGATAGATATAAATGAAAAGTACCCATGGAAGTTTAATGATTGTATCATAGAAAGAAAAGCTCTTCCGGCCGGAGATTATGCTCTTTTAAGGGATGACGGAATAATAGCTGTAGTCGAAAGGAAAACTTTCGAGAACCTAAGAAAGGATATGAGCAATATGGCCGTATTGCACCAAAAGCTTGGGGAGCTGGAGGCTTATACTCATTCTGCACTGGTGGTGGAAGCCAATTATTCGGATTTTCTAAACCCTGACAAATTGGCGGTATACACGCCTTCTTTTACTGCCAGAGCTCTGGCGGAGCTTTCCGCCCTTCATCCCAGAACGAAGATAATCTTTGCAGGCAGCAGGAAGCTGGCCAATGAATGGACTCTCAGGTTTTTCCAGGCTATCGAATCCCATGAAAGAGATGGACTTCCCGATAAGACGGCTGAACAGGCTGCAAAGTACGAACCCTCTTCTGATTTCAGAGGCGGCATGTACTATGATATAAGAAAAAAAATCCTGGAAGAATTTCAGGAGGAGTTCACTATTTCTGACATCAGAGACATGTTTCCGGATGCAGCCGATGGGACCATAAGAAGAATTTTAAGGGACCTGAAAAAAGAGGGCCTGATTTTATCCACAGGCAGGGGTAGGAAAAGCCGGTGGGTGAAAATCAAAACTTAGCACTGCAGGTCGTGCCGGATGCATACTCGCCTTTCTCTGAGAACTTGCTTCGATATGAAATAAATCCGGGTTAAAGCAGTGTCTTAAAAATGCAGTTTATTTTCTATTAAGCAGCGGTGCGCAGCCACAGGTTGGCCCTCCAGATGGCCGACTCACCGCCGCTGAATGCGGCCCTGCCGTCTTCTGCTTTTACGTCCGTGTAGCCAAGGTTTTTACTTCTTTTACAGTTAAGGCTTCTACTCCAAAAAGGGTTGTTGCTATAAGCTCGATTTTTGACATTCTCCACCTCTGCCGCATGGCAGTTTACAAACATTGTTGTTAGAGTGACCAAGGTTCAGTTCTGTGACAAAGGTTGTACATCGATTCCAGTTTTTAGTATTTCCGATACAAAGCTTATTTTTTTCGACATTTCTTCAATTTCTTCCGGAGTATATCCCAGTATATCGGCACCTATATCATAACTCCATAACCTCTGAAGGAATTCCAACCTTTTAATAAAACTCATACCGCTAAAGTCCTGAGACACAACTAAAAAATCTACATCGCTGGAGCTCAATGCTTCGTCTCTTGCATATGAGCCAAACAGGATAACTCTGTCTATTTTAATATAATTGCTCAGCTTCTTTATATAGTCATTAATCATTATAATTATTTCATTTTTTGTCTTAACCATTCCAGCACCCTCTCGGTGTCTTTTAAAAATTCCAAAGCAATTTGTTCGTTATACATTTTATGGCTGGGTCCTCCAGCAGCATCCGGGTATCTTGAAACCATATAATGTGGATTTAATTTTAATATAATTGTTTGCATATCTTTATCGGGGCTCTGATCAATCGCTTCTAATAACGTAATAAGGTTATGTGTCTTCGGTGGGAACTCTTTATTTAGAAAAATTATCAGTGCTTTCAACAATTTTTCTACAGCTTGGTGACACATAAAAATACAGTAATTGTATCTATTTGCTTTAAACATAGCTTTAGCGGTTTCAAGATCGTATTCGGAGCTTTCTATCCAGTCTTTAACTTCCTGGCGCAATCAAAACAACTCCTTCAATTAATTTGTATTCATCTTCTATTATATCAAATTATGGCAAAAAAGCTACGTCTTGCAATTTAGCTGACTGCCATACAGGTATTTTCGGGCCAGTTCCTCCCATCTTTTTTCAGCCACTGACCGGTAGAGATTCTCATGAACGCAGTGATGTATTGCGCATTTTTTGTGCCGTAATCGATAAAGCAGGCATAGACATCCAGGACCGGTACGGCGGCAGTATTGGCCGCAAGGTGCGATTTAAAAAAGTGCTGAAAAAAACATTTTCCTCTGGTATAATTTATTAGAATCTTATAAAAAACTGGTTGAAAGTTTAAAAACTTCTGCTCGGGGAGGTGCGGATTTGAAACTGACATTTTGCGGTGGCGCCGGGGAGGTGGGGGCCTCCTGCTACCTTTTGAATATCGACGGAAAAAACATCCTGCTCGATGGAGGCATCAGGATGTCGTCATCAAAAGACGCGCTGCCGGATTTCAGACTGATTCAGGAAAACGGCGGCCTGGACGCCATACTGGTCAGCCATGCTCACACGGACCACACCGGAGCGCTGCCAGCCATCAGCCGCCAGTTTCCGGGTGCCTTCATATACATGACCCATATGACCAGGGATCTTACGAGGGTCCTCCTTTACGACAGCTTGAAGATAATGGAAAGAGAAGCGGAAATACCCATATATGCCGAAAATCATGTGAGAGAAATGCTCGACAGGAGCCTCTGTTTTTCACCTCAGCACACATTTAAGCCTTTTAACGACTCCGACATTGCCGTTACGTTTTACAGTGCCGGTCACATAGCCGGGGCCTCGGCAATTTATATAACAGGCAGTGAAGGCAGCCTTTTTTATTCCGGCGACTTTTCCGGGTTCAGGCAGAACTCCATAGAAGGCGCATCCATTCCGAAATTGCGTCCCGATGTAGCCATTTTTGAGTCCACATACGGAGATAAACTTCATGCCAACCGCCAGCTTGAGGAGGAAAGGCTGGTCGATTCGATAAATGAAGTGTTCTCCCGCGGCGGGAAGGTATTAATCCCGGCCTTTGCATTGGGGCGAGCCCAGGAGGTCATCCTCATATTAAAGAAGGCAATAAACAGGGGAAGACTTTTAAAATGCCCCGTTTATGTGGACGGCATGATAAGGGATATCTGCCGGATCTATAAGTTAAACCCGAATTATTTGAGGGCCGACCTGGCCAAGAAGGTGTTCAGGGGCAGTGAAATATTCTATGACGAGAGGGTTGCTCCGGTGGAAAGCCCGGATATGCGAAAGGAGATAGTGGAATCAAAGAGCCCTTGCGTTATTATTGCAAGTTCGGGCATGCTGACGGGCGGACCCAGTCAGTGGTATGCAGAAAAACTCGCAGCGGATGAAAGGAATTTCATTGCCATAACGGGATATCAGGACGAAGAATCGCCCGGCAGGAGACTCCTCAATCTTGCCGACACTCCGCCGTCGGAAACCGGAGACAGGAGCATAAAGCTCGGCGATAAGGAAATCGCCGTCAAATGCGGTGTGGGCAAATATAACCTTTCGGCCCACGCAGATTTAAGTGAAATCCTGGGACTTGCGGGAAGCCTTTATCCCGGGAGAATCTTCCTGGTACACGGCGAACCTGAGGTGATAAACGGTCTGGGAAAAGAGATACAGAAGGATATCAACACCCGGGTTTTTGCGCCTGTAAACGGGGAACAGTTGGAAATTCAGATTAAAGCTCCCCGGAAGCAGAAGGCGGCCGTGGATTACCCCACCATGGGGAAAGATGCAGACCTGGATGAAAGCAACATTCGGGAATTGTGGGAGTTTGTGATAGAAAATATAGGCACCGCGGCGGCCCTTTCCATAGAGGACCTTGCGGAAATCTGGGGAAAAAATCAGGCCCCGGAACATTTGCGGGAATTGTTGAGCGTAACTCCCTACTTTGAACCCGACAGGAGACGCATGTTCCTGTATCATGCGGTGGAAAAAAGCGAGATCGACAAATTGAAGGCACCTCCGGTTATGGAAGTCAATGAGATGCTGAAACTGGTGGACGAGTATTTCGGCCCGGAATCGGGCCTTTACAGAAAGGGGGCAAGATTTGAGGAAAAGGTGGCACTTTTATACTTCAATTTCCCGGAAATTGCCAAGGAAAAATTTGCGGCAAAATTCCGGGAATTTGAAGAGCGCACCGGGTGGAAGGTAGAAGTCAACCGCCACATTAATTTAGCAGCCGTAAACGAGGTGATATACAACCTGCTTCCACCGGGAATTCCGGTAAAGAAGATTTCATACTTAAGTCGCAGCGGGAGGGTCGCCATGTTTCTGGAAGGAGAATACGAGGCGTCCGGAGAGATTGTAAGAAAGTTTAAGGAAATTACCGGCCTGGACCTTACCATAAACGAAAAAGGCGAAGAAGAAAAATTGCCATCCACCGCCGCAAACCCTGCAAACCCGATGGAGCAAAATGAAGCTCTGAGATATATAGATGAGGTCTTTTCGGCGTTACCTCACAGGCCCTACAAAAAGAGCGTGAAGACGGCAAAAAACGGGGTAAAATACATTGAACTTTCGTTTATATCAAAGATTGTGGGCGAAAGATACCTCGACAAAATAAAGGAACTTGAAAAAATTACGGGGTATGCCATAACCGTCAGCGAGTCGTGCAACCAGATAGAAGTCATAAATACCGTAAAGCGCATTGCCGCCGAATACGGCATAACCCTGAAAAAGAATCCGAGCATTTTTCTGAGCGATTTGTCTATACAGGTGATATCCGTAGAAGACATAGATCCGGCCCTGAAAGATATAATATCCGAGCGCATTTATGAACTGACGGGCTTTACATTGGTGTGGAAATAGTCAGAACATCTTCCATTTTGCAAAGACCATGGCCGTGGCGAGAGAGATTACAAAAGAAGCGGTGAGGATTCCCCCAAAAGCCAGCGGCGAATGCTGGAAGGGAAGGGGTACGTTCATGCCGTACAGGCTGGCGATAAGTGTGGGAATAGTTAGGACTATGGTGACCGATGTCAGGAATTTCATCACGATATTGAGGTTGTTGGATATGACCGAGGCATAGGCGTCCATGGTTCCGCTCAGGATGCTGGAATAAATCTCGCTCATTTCTATTGCCTGCTTATTTTCGGTGATGACGTCTTCCAGCAAATCCTCATCCTCTTCATACATCTTTATCAGGCCGCTGCTTTCAGGAACACGAAGGCCTTTTAAAAGGCGAGATTTTAAAAGTTTTTCCATCACGATTTCGTTTGATTTGAGTGAAGTGGTAAAATACACCAGGCTTTTTTCCAGTTTCAAAAGCTCGATGAGCTCCTCGTTCTTCATGGACTGGTGCAGTTTTTTCTCTATCTCATCGCTTTTTTTGTCGATTTGCTGCAGATATCTTAGATAATATGTGGCCGTCTTGAATAAAAACTGGAGCAAAAACCTTGTCTTTTTATAAGTATAAAAGTCCCTCGGCTTTGATCGTATGAATTCCTCTACAATGGGATTTTTTTTAAGGCACACGGTCACAACGCAGTCGTCGGTTATGATGATACCGAGGGGAATTGTGTCATATATGCCATTATTTAAAATGGGAATTTTTATGATAATCAGGACATAATTGTCGTCATAGTCGATTCGCGAGCTCTCCTCTTCGTCCAGAGCGTAACTTATGACATCAGCGGGTATTTTTACGGCTTCGCTTACTTTGAGGATTTCCTCTTCTGCGGGGTCCACGAGGTAAATCCACGAACCCTTTTCAGAAAGATTCTCAATCTCCTTCAAACCTTCGCCTTCAACAGTTTTGTATATTGCCAGCATTCTTACCACCTCGCTTTATGAGATAATTATATCATTAGTATTGTGAAGTGCAAAAAAAAATTTCTATTATCGATTGCACGCGGTTTGACATGTGCTGTAATGTTCTTGCCTTTATTAAAATGATGATTCCAGTGTAAAAACTCCCCCTTTTCCCCAATCCATATTTAACCAAATACGGCTTGAAAAATAAAAACTAACG